>JAYVOI010000139.1:0-11833 GCA_043758005.1 Ilumatobacteraceae bacterium | reverse complement strand
CGCCGCCTTCGCTCTGTGCCTTGGCGGCCCTGCTGCGCTCGAGCAGATGGGCGGGGATGCGTGGGTCCGACGCGGGCTCCGACGACTCGGCGCCAGCCGGGGGCGCGGCGGGTGCAGCGTCGGCCTCGGCCTTCTCGCGAGCCTGCTGAGCCCGCTTGAGGAGGTGCTCCGGGATCTCAGTCATGACAGTTCAGCCTCCTCACAACGGTCCACTGATTCCGCCGTCTTTGCGGACACGCCAGAAGTGGATCGCCATGAAGATGACGATCACAAAGGGCAGCATCAGCACGTGCAAGACATACCAGCGCAGCAAGGTCTCCGAGCCGATCTCCTTGCCGCCGAGCAACACGAATCGAACCTGGGTACCGAGCACCGGGGTGTACCCCATCATGTTGGTACCGACGGTCACGGCCCACAGCGCCAACTGGTCCCACGGCAGCAGGTAGCCGGTGAAGCTGAGCAGCAACGTGAGCATCAGCAACACGACGCCGATCACCCAGTTGAACTCGCGCGGCGCCTTGTAGGCACCGTGGTAGAAGACGCGCGCCATGTGCAAGAACACGCTGAGCACCATCAGGTGCGCGCCCCAGCGGTGCATGTTGCGCACCAGTAATCCGAACGCGACCGACGTCTGCAGGTTGGAGATGTCATTCCACGCGGCCACGTCGGTGGGTCGGTAGAAGAACATCAAGAAGATGCCGGTGACGGTCAACAAGATGAACAAGAAGAAGCTCAACCCACCGAGGCAGAGCGTGTAGCTGACCTTGACCGCGTGACGCTTCACCTTCACCGGGTGGAGGTGGTAGAGCACGGAGTTCATCACGACGTAGCTGCGGTTGCGCGGCGAGTCGGTGTAGCCCTTGCGGAAGATCGAGCCGGGTCGGAAGATCGAGTTCCACGCCTGGCTGCCCTGCGTGCCGCCCCACACCTTGGACAGACGGTCCTTGATGGTCAGTTTCGGTCGTTCGTCGAGAATGTTTGCCATTGGTCGATACCCCTAGAGCCGCATGCCGTAGGCATAGCCATGGTTGTTGGTGCGCACGTGCGAGTCGCCACTCTTGTCGGGAGCGCCCACTCTGCCCAAAATGATGACGCCGGTCGGACACCGATCGACACACAGCGCACACCGCGTACAGATGTCGTCGTCGATGATGAACAAGACCTTGTCGCTCGGGTCCTCACCCGGCAACTCCGTACCCGTGGCCTCGACGATGGCGTCGGGCGTGACCATGTGGATGCACTTCCACGGGCAGATGTCGACACAGCCCTCGCACATGATGCACTCGGTCTGGTCGATGTGGATGAACTGCTTCGGCTTGACTGCTTTGGAGAGGTAGTCAGCGTCGACTTCGACGAGTTGGTACTCGTCGGTGTACGGCATCATCGGAGGGTTCGCGTCAGTGCGTGCCATACGCGCTAGCCCTTCTTGACCAGTGGTCGACCGTACGTGCTCGTAGCGACGTCGGTGCTGGGCTTGGTATCGCCGCGGCCCTGCCACACCTTCCAGAGGAAGAGGATGAGGCCGAAGTACCAGACGTGCAACACGACGACGACGATGTCGCGGACGGCTTCGTACGAGGCGGTGAACGGGAAGTGCCCGCCGAGTGCCTTGGGCTTCAACAGATTGCCGGGGCCGTAGATGATGTAGCTCTTGGTCCACTGGAGGTCGGCGTCGGAGTGAGCGATCCACTGGTGCGGCACGACGCCGAACGCCACGAACATCACACCGAAGACGTAGACAGCGGCGAGCATGGCTTCGCCCCACGACACTGCCGTGCCCTTCGGGCGGCGCTTCGCGTAGGGGATCGCCAGCAGGGCCAGGATCGTGGAGAGCGCGAAGGAGAAGAGGAAGGCCTCATTCAAGAACGGAAACTTGGACGGTCTCCACCAGTCGTATGCGATCAGCACTTCGGCTGTCCTTCCTCGTGAACTGCTGCACAAACTGTAGTCGCCGACGTCACACCGAGTGCCATTCCCAGGGAGTCGACATGCACATTTGGTCTTCGGTCTACCACGCCGGATAGCGACAATCGACCGGTTGTGAACTCGTGCACGCCGCGTTCGCGATTCGTCGCGAGGATTTCCTGATCTCGCAGTCGTGGCGTCTATCGTGGGCACCCGTGACCGAGATTCCCGAGCACCTGCTGAAGCGCAGCAAGGCCGCACGAACGCAGGCTGAGGGCGGAACCCCCGCGGCCGACGCCCCAGCAGCAACGCCCGGCACCGCGGCGGCCACGACGCCGTCGACGGCCCAGGCGGCGCGGACTGCAGCCGCACCCGAGGCACCGGCCGGCCCGCCACCGCCGAAGCCCGACATCGCGGTCGTGGCCGCGGCCAAGGCCCGCAAGAAGATTCCGTTCTGGGCGTTCGCCACGCTCAGCACCTTGCCGCTGTGGGCGTTCATGTACGTGCGGGCGCTCACCCCGTCGGCCGAGAAGGTCTCCGGTCCGCTCGGCGAGGGCGCCGTCGTGTTCACCGGTTGCTCCGGCTGTCACGGTCTGAAGGGCGAAGGCGGCGTCGGCTACCAGTTCTCGCAGCAGGAGGTCCTCAAGACCTTCCCGCACATCGAGGATCAGTTGCGCTGGGTCTACGGCGGCACCGATGCCTACGTCACCGCCGGCATCCAGAGCTACGGCGACCCGAACCGACCCGGTGGTGCGCATGTCACCCGCGCCAAGGGCAACATGCCCGGCCAATCGGCGCAGTTGACCGAGGCACAGATCCTCGCCGTCGTCTGCCACGAGCGCTACACGCTCGGCGGCGCCGATCCGAACGGGGCGTATCAGAAGGAGTTCGACAACTGGTGCGCAGCCGACTCGCCGGCATGGACCGCGCTGGAAGACGGCTCGGCCACGTTCGACAACATCGACACGAAGGTCACCGGAGCGATCAAGGTCGGCAAGGAGCCGAAGGCCGGCTCGTCCGCCGGCGCCTGAGTGACGTCATCGACTGACGTACTGGTGATCGGCGGTGGCCCCGCCGGCGCCTCAGCGGCATACTGGCTCGCCCGGTACGGCCATCAGGTCACCGTCGTCGAACGCAAGTCGTTCCCGCGCGAGAAGACGTGCGGCGACGGGCTGACACCTCGCGCCGTGCACCAACTGAACGAAATGGGGCTCGGCGATCAGCTCGCCCAGTTCCACAAGTACAACGGGCTGCGCGCCACGGGCATGGGACGTCAGCTCGAGCTGCAGTGGCCGTCGCACCCGGTGTACCCGCAGTACGGCTACGTCGTTCGCCGACGAGAGCTCGACACGATGGTCGCCCGCAACGCGGTTGCTGCCGGTGCAACGCTGCTCGAGGGTCACGAGGCGCTGCAACCCATCGTCGATCGCGGGTTCGTTCGCGGGGCCGTGGTGCAGCCGCCGACTGGCGATCCCATCGAGATCCGAGCTCGGTACGTGGTCGTCGCCGACGGCGCCAACAGCCGCTTCGGTCGTTCGCTCGGCACCTTCCGCACACGCGAGTGGCCCTACGGCACAGCGATCCGGACCTACTGGGAGACACCACGTCACGCCGAGCCGTGGATCGAATCCGCGCTCGACGTGAAGGATCGCAACGGCAATCCGATGCCCGGCTACGGCTGGATCTTCCCGGTCGGTGACGGCACGGTCAACATCGGTGTCGGCCTGCTGTCGACGTTTCGCGAGTTCAAGAGCGTCAACACCACGCACCTGCTCGACGCGTACGCGCACCAGGTCGCCGATCGCTGGGAGATCACGCCCGACCGACCCGAATGCAAGGCCACCAGCGGTCGTATCCCGATGGGTGGCTCCGTAGGCCCGAAGGCCGGTCCGTCGTACCTCGTGATCGGAGACGCCGCCGGAAGCGTCAACCCGTTCAACGGCGAAGGCATCGACTACGCGTACGAGACGGCGCGGATGGCGGCGCAGGTGCTGCACGAGGCGATCGACGGTGGCGATCCCACTGCGTTGCAGCGCTACCCGTCGCTGCTCGACGACGAGTACGGCGAGTACTTCAAGGTCGCCCGGCTGTTCGCCCGCGTGATCGGTCGCCCGGCACTGATGCGCGAGTTGACGCGCGCCGGCATGCACAGCCGCACATTGATGGAATGGGTCCTGCGGATCATGGCCAACCTGTTGCGGCCCGATGAGTTGGGCCCGGCCGAACTGGCCTACAAAGCCGCCGCCAAGCTCGTCCGACTCGCCCCCAACGCGTGACCCGCGCCGCGGCGTTTCGGCGTCGGTTCGGTGTGAGTCACACCTCGCGCACCAGGCGTGATGCGACTCACATCTCCTCCAATCTCAGGCCGGTGTGAGTCCAGTTGCACCGAGTCGGGTTGTCACACGCTGACCGTCTCCACGACGGTGGCGCCGCGACACCCCGGAGGTTTAGCTGACCGTTTCCATCAGGTTCGCCGGCGCGGCGCGCAGGGCTTCGGTCGCCAGGGAGTCGGGGAGGGCGTTGCACGCGGCAACCGCGCGCCGGGCCCAATCCTGCGCCGTCGAGAACGCCGAGGCGATGCCACCATTAGTACGCACGATGCCGAGCGCCTTCTCGCGTTCGGCGCCGTCGAGCGGCTTGCCGAGCAACGCCAGCAACTCCATCGCCGGCACCCCACCGGCCTGCAACGTGCGCATGACCGGCAGCGTGTACACACCCTCGACCATGTCGTGGCCGGCGGGCTTGCCGAGTTGGTCGTCGGTCGAGGTGATGTCGAGGAGGTCGTCGACGATCTGGAACACGTTGCCGTACGCCTCGCCGTACTCGGTGAGCGCGTCGGTCAAGGCCGGATCGAACCCGGCGACGAGGCCACCGATGCGCGCCGCCGTGGCGTAGAGCGACGCCGTCTTGCCACTGATCGAAGCCAAGTAACTCGACTCCGGGCGCGCCGAGTTGTACGTGTGACGAAGTTCCTCGATCTGGCCTTCGCACAACCGACCGATCGTTCGGGCGAGCAGGCCGGCGACCTCGGTGCCGAGCGAGGCCGCGATTTCCGAGGCCCGCGACAGGAGGAAGTCGCCGGCCAGGATGGCCTGCAAGTTGCCCCACTTGGCGTTGACCGTTTCGACGCCGCGCCGCGTGCTGGCTTCGTCCATCACGTCGTCGTGGTAGAGCGACCCGGTCTGTACGAGTTCGCAGGCGATGCCACCTTGGATCGAGCGTTCCCTCAGCTCCGCGTCCGACGGGCCGCAGATCTGCGCGGCGACCACTGTCAACACCGGGCGAAGGCGCTTGCCACCGGCGATGATCAGGTGCGATGCGATCTCGTTGAGGTACGGATCCGGCGTGTGCACGGACTCGACGAGCGCTTGTTCGATGCGTTGCACATCGTCGACCATGCCGGCCACGGAGAAGAACGGCGAGGGCGCCACGCAGCAAGGCTAGCCATCCGTCCCACCACCTCAAGATTGTGGAGTAGGTCGCGCGGCCTAAGCGCGGCGGGCGGCACGTTGCATGTGCGCTACGCCGATACACTTCTGCCATGTTTGAACGCTTCACCGATCGGGCACGGCGGGTCGTGGTGTTGGCCCAGGAGGAAGCTCGGCTGCTGAGCCACAGCTACATCGGCACCGAACACATTCTCCTCGGTCTCATCCACGAAGGTGAAGGGGTCGCTGCGAAGGCGCTCGAGAGTCTGGGCATCTCGTTGGAGGCCGTCCGCAACCAGGTCGAAGAGATCATCGGGCAAGGCGGCACATCACCGTCGGGTCATATCCCGTTCACGCCGCGTGCCAAGAAGGTGTTGGAGCTGTCGCTGCGCGAAGCGCTGCAACTCGGCCACAACTACATCGGCACCGAACACATCCTCCTCGGCCTCATTCGTGAGGGCGAGGGTGTTGCCGCGCAGGTGCTCGTCAAGCTCGGCGCAGACCTGTCGCGTGTGCGCCAGCAGGTCATCCAGTTGCTCAGTGGGTACCAGGGTGGCGCGCAGGGCAAGGGCGAGCCGCAGGCAGCCGCTGCCGGCACGCAGGGAAAGGAAGACACGCCAGGCGACAAGGGCAACAGCCAGATCCTCGACCAGTTCGGTCGCAACCTCACCCAGCTCGCCCGCGAGAAGAAGCTCGACCCGGTCATCGGTCGTGCCCGTGAGCTCGAGCGCGTGATGCAGATCCTCAGCCGTCGCACGAAGAACAACCCCGTGCTGATCGGCGAGCCCGGCGTCGGCAAGACCGCGATCGTCGAGGGCCTGGCCCAGAAGATCGTCAGCAACGACATCCCCGACACCTTGCGCAACAAGCAGCTCTACACCCTCGACCTCGGGGCACTCGTGGCCGGCAGCCGGTACAGAGGCGACTTCGAAGAGCGCTTGAAGAAGGTCCTGAAAGAGATCAAGACCCGCGGCGACATCGTGCTGTTCATCGACGAGATCCACACCCTCGTCGGCGCCGGCGCAGCCGAGGGCGCGATCGATGCAGCATCGATCCTCAAGCCCATGCTCGCTCGCGGCGAGCTGCAGACCATCGGCGCCACGACGCTCGACGAGTACCGCAAGCACCTCGAGAAGGACGCCGCACTCGAGCGTCGATTCCAGCCGGTGCGCGTCGAAGAGCCGACGCTGGCCATGACGATCGAGATCCTGAAGGGCGTGCGCGAGAAGTACGAAGCACACCACCGGGTCACCATCACCGACCAGGCGATCGTGGCCGCCGCCAACCTCTCCGATCGCTACATCAGCGACCGTCATCTGCCCGACAAGGCCATCGACCTCATCGACGAGGCCGGCGCCCGTCTGCGCATCAAGCGCATGGGCACGCCACCCGATCTCAAGGAGATCGAGCGCAAGCTCACCGAGGTGCAAGAAGCCAAGAAGCGCGCCGTCGAAGAGCAACAGTTCGAAGAAGCTGGCCGTCTGCGCGATCAGGAGAAGTCGCTGCTCGACGAGAAGTCGATCAAAGAGGCCGAGGTCAAGGCCAGCGGCGTCGACCTGTTCGACGAGGTCGACGAGGAAGCGATCGCCGAGGTGCTCAGCATCTGGACCGGCATCCCCGTCTACAAGCTCACCGAGGAAGAGACCGCCAAACTCCTCAACATGGAAGCCGAACTGCACAAGCGGATCATCGGCCAGGAGAACGCCATCAGGGCGGTCAGCCAGAGTGTTCGCCGGACGCGCGCCGGCCTGAAAGACCCGAAGCGCCCCAGCGGTTCGTTCATCTTCCTCGGGCCCACCGGCGTCGGCAAGACCGAGCTGGCCAAGACCCTGGCGGAGTTCCTGTTCGGCGACGAGAACTCGCTGATCGCCCTCGACATGAGCGAGTACATGGAGAAGCACACGGTCAGCCGTCTGGTCGGTGCGCCTCCCGGGTACGTCGGCTACGAGGAGGGTGGCCAGCTCACCGAGGCGGTGCGCCGCAAGCCCTTCAGCGTCGTGCTGTTCGACGAGATCGAAAAGGCGCACCCCGACGTGTTCAACACGCTGCTTCAGATCTTGGAGGAAGGCCGTCTCACCGACAGCCAGGGACGCACCGTCGACTTCCGCAACACCGTCCTCATCATGACCAGCAACCTCGGCACCGCTGATCTGCGCAAGGCCAACGTCGGCTTCACCAAGGTCGACTCGGCAATGAGCTACGAGCGGATGAAGGACAAGGTCAACGAGGCGTTGAAGACGCACTTCCGCCCCGAGTTCCTCAACCGCATCGACGAGGTCATCGTCTTCCACGAGTTGGCTCGCGAAGAGGTCATGCAAATGGTCGACCTCATGACGAAACGCCTGACCGGGCAACTCGAAGGTCAGGGTCTCGGCATCGAACTGACGCAGAGCGCCAAGGAACTGCTGGCCGAGAAGGGCTACGACCCGCAGCTCGGTGCTCGCCCGTTGCGTCGGGCGATCCAGCGGATGATCGAAGACGTGCTCAGCGAGAAGATCCTCTACAAGGAGTTCCACGCCGGCGACATCATCGTCGTCGACACCGAGGACGATCCCGACAAGCCGGCCGAGAAGAAGCTCAAGTTCACCTCGGTCGAGGGCTTCCTGCCCCCGGCTGCAGTGGAGCTGGCGGCCACCGGCGCTCCCGAGTTGCCGGATCCCACCCTGCCGCCACTCCCCTCGGAGTAGCCGTCAGGCAACAACCGCGACCCGGGTGATCTCACCCGTGTTCGCAGGCAAGGTGCGCTCGGCCAGGAGTTGGTTGTCGGGCGACACCAATGTCATCCGACCTGTGCCGACGATCACGATGCTGTTGTCGTCGAGCACGGTCAGCGCCTCGACGTCCATGTCCCAGTGGAACGAATCGCGCACCGCCAGCGTGACCGGATCGAGGCGGAACAGCGAGCCTCCCAGAGCGAGGACCACTTCGGCCTGGGAGGCTCCGATGGCGACGTGCCCCGCTGTCGCGGCGACCGCCGTCGTCGCTCGCGCCTCGGGCATCTCAGGCCCGTAGTTGGTGATGTCGCTGACCTCGTAGCCGGCGATGCCGCCGGTGCTCGAGGCCGCGAAGAGCCGTGAGCCGGCCGGGTTCACGGCCAACGCCCCGGGATGGTCTGCCAGGCCGAGCTGCGGCGGCACGTCGAGGCACCAGACTCCGTTGAACAGACCCAAGGTGTGGATGAACGACCCGACCTGCTCGCCGCCCTCGCTGGCGTCTTGGTACAGCGTGAACAGGAGCTGGTTGTTCGGCTCGAACACGGCAGTACGGCTGACGGCGGTCATCACCTCATCAACGGTCTGGCCCTTGTCGCGAAGGTTCAGCGGGAGGCCCAGCTGGCCGGTCGATGTGTCGATCACCCTGACCCGATAGGTGTTGGTGGCCAGGTACTCGATCACGAACACACCCATGGGCACGTCGGATCCATCTGCGAACACGTTCGAGAACGCCTCGGGCACCAGGACCGCGTCGAACGTCCAGCGGCGCACCTCACCCGCCGAGGGCGTCGCCAGCACCACGGTCGTCTGCTTGCCCGCGGTGCCGATCAAGGCGACCAGCTTGCCGTCCTGAGAGATCGCCGTCGGGCGGACCTCGCCCTTGATCTGCACCGAGGCGGAGATCTGGTCGTTGCGGACATGGTGCCACTCGATCGTCGAGATCCCGGCGAGGGTGTCGGAGCTCACCACGACCTCGCCGGTGGGATTCATCACCCCTGGCGTGTCGATCGCATCCTTGCCCGGCGAGAGCGTGAAGACATGGCCGTCCTTGGCCGTCAGCGCGAGCCGCGACGGGAAGGCCGCCTGGATCTCGGCAACCGGGCTGGCGTCGGTGGCCGGCGCCGCAGCCGTCGTGACCGCGACGGTGGCCGGGGATGTCGACGCGGTCTTCGCCTGGGGAGTCGCTGTGTCGTCACTGGACGTCACGGCCGCCGACGTGCCGCACGACGTCACGAACAAGGCCACTGCGATGGTTGTGTGCTTCCTCTGGATCCACATGCCCCACTGACACCACCATTCGCCATGTCGTTCCAGGGATGCCTATGTTGCCCAGAGGGATCTCGAGAAAGGTGATCACATGGCTACGTACGGACTGCAACTGCCGGACTTCTCGTGGATCGTCGACGCCGACCCACCGACCACGATGGACCGGCTTCGTGCCGCCGCGGAGGCCGCAGAGGCTTCCGGCTTCTCGTCCCTGTGGGTGATGGACCACCTTCCTGCAACTTCCACCGCTCGGAGGGCCTGCTGCGTCGATTCTCGAGGGGTACGTCACGCTGGGTGCGTTGGCCGCTGTGACCAAGCGCGTCGAACTCGGCACACTCGTCACCGGGGTCACGTACCGCAACCCGGCACATCTCGCCAAGCAGGATCGCATCGCTCGACGCACTGTCGGGTGGTCGCGCGATCCTCGGGATCGGTGCCGCCTGGTACGACACCGAGCACGCGGCCTACGGCTGGGAGTTCCCGCCGGTGAAGGAGCGATTCGAGCGGTTGAACGAGGCCGTGGCGATCTGTCGCGGCATGTTCGACAACGAGACGTTCAGCTACAGCGGCACGCACTACAACGTGACCGATGCCCGGGTCGTGCCGCGTCCGCAGCGACGAATCCCGATCATGATCGGCGGCAGTGGCGAGCGCAAGACGCTGCGGATGGTCGCCGAGTTCGCCGGTCTGTGCAACATCGGCGGGACCGCAGGCGTCGTCGGCCGCAAGTTGGCCATCCTCGACCAGCACTGTGCCGACGTCGGCCGGGACCCACGCGACGTGAAGCGCACGGCGATGGTCAGCTTGTTCGTTTCCGCAGACGACGCCGAACGAGTGGCCTGCGCGGCCTGCTGAGCTACGACACCAACGACGAGGTGCGCGACCGGATGATCATCGCCACCGCAGATGAGGCGGTAGAAAACATCGCGACAATCGTCGCGGCCGGTGTCGACGAGGTGATCGTCAACCTCCCGCTGATCAAGTCGGTCGACGCGATCAACACCGCCGCCGACGTGCTGACGGCAGGCACGTCGTAGGCAACCGCAGCGCTAGGGCACGGATGCTGCGATTCGCAGCGCGGTCTCCATGGTGATGTCGGCTTCGAGGCGATACACGTGATCACCGCGTTGCCAGAGCAAGGTGTTGGTGGCCAGGCGCAACGTGTCGGGCAGGACCTCGTTGCCGAACTCGAACAACAACTGGTGCGGTGTACCTTCGATCCAGTAGCCGACCGCTCCACCGACGTCGACCGATTGCACCGTCGAGTCGCCGAGGGTCTTCTGGAAGAACCCGTCCTCGATGTGCGCCGGCAACACGGAGACGAGGGCGCCGGCACCGGTCACGCTCGACTCGGGAAGGATCGGTGACGGGGCGTAGACGAGCACGATCTGGCCTCTGGCGGGAGGCTGCTCGACGTGGACCGATTGGGGGTCTCCGAGCAACGCGGGCGTGGGATCAGGCAGCCCCGTATTCGACATTGCAACGGCGATCGACACCGGTGCACCGAGGCCCAACGCCGGCACCGGGGTCGTGGTGGTCGATGCGGACGTCGTGCCCGGCGGGTCGGTTGCCGGTTCGGTCGAGACCGGGGTTGGCACGGTGATGGTGCCTGGCTCGATGCGAACGCTGTCGAAGCCCAGCCATCGGGCGATGACACGGCGAGGTCCCGGCACGACGATCAGGGCAACGGCCAGCACCACCACGACGGCACCGGCCAGGCGCAATCCACGGCGAGGCGTGACGACGCTGATGGGCTCGTCGATCCGGCGCAGCACATCGTCGACGAGCCAATCGCCGCCGGGGACCTCCAGGCGCTCGGCGAGCTCGCCGAGCGAGCGCTCGAGGTCGATCATGGTCGCTCCATCTCGATGCGCAATCGGTCGAGGGCACGCGCCGTCCTCGATTTCACCGTGCCGACCGCGACCCCGACCGCCCGTGCCGTCTCTGCCTCCGACATCCCGGCGAAGTAGCGGTACCCGAGCACCTGTCGATCGCGTGCGGCGAGGCGTCCAAGCGCCACGCCCAACTCGCGGGCGGTGTCGGCGTCGAGCGCACTGACCTCAGGATCCGGCGGCGCGGCGACCACCCATGATCCGTACCGCGCATCGCGCTGCCGTCGCCGGTCGCGGCCGCGCAAGTGGTTCTTCGCCTCGTTGGCGACAATCCGCAGCATCCACGGACGGACCATCGCCGGATCGGCCAACTTCGGCAGCGATCGATGTGCTTTCACAAAGGCCTCCTGAGCAATGTCTGCGGCATCGACGACCGAGCCGCTGACAGCTACCGCCAGACGAAGCGCCGCGGTCTGGTACCGGCCGACGAGCGCGCCAAAGGCCGCGGCATCACCGGCGCGGGCGCGGGCGACGAGATCCGAGTCGGATGGTTCTATTCGGTCGGTGGTCATGGTCGACGTGTCGCTTGTCCTGACACCTCCGGTGTCGGCGAGGTTCCACATGCCACAATCGGGACACTATGCGCCGGGCCCTCATCGTGATCTCCGTGTTGGTCCTGGCCGGATGT
>JAYVOI010000138.1:0-11874 GCA_043758005.1 Ilumatobacteraceae bacterium | reverse complement strand
CCGGGATCAGCGTTGATGGTGTTGAGCGAGGGCTGCGACATGCGGACGATCGCGGCAGCGGCAGCTCGCCATCAATTCCGGCTCACCGAGGTGGAGCGGCGACGCGCCTGGCTGGGTGAGCAGGTCGTGTGGGAGATCGAGCGGCTCGTGGCTGCGTGACCGGAAACACGTTCCCCCGCGTGCGGCGATAGGGTTTCCCGTGGCTCGCTGAATCTGGCGGGCCGTTTTCATGAGATGAGAGACAGTTGACTACAGGTACCGTGAAGTTCTTCAATGCCGAGAAGGGCTTTGGATTTATCGCACGTGAGGGTGGCGAAGACGTTTTCGTTCACTACTCCAACATCCAAGGCGATGGCTACAAGTCATTGCAAGAGGGCCAGAGCGTCGAGTTCGACATTGCTCCCGGCCGCAAGGGCGAGGAAGCACAAAACGTCCGTCCGCTCTGAGCACATCTTGCTCGGATAGGTGTTGAACGAACCGCTGGTCCTTCGGGGTCGGCGGTTCTTTCGCGTCTGGGGGCAGGCGCAGCGATGTTCAGGGTCGCGTCGACCTCAGAGAACGACGACTTTGGTGCCGATCTGGGCGAAGTCCCACATGAAGTTGGCGTCGGCGTCGGCCTGACGCTGGCAGCCGCCCGAGAGGCGGGTGCCCAACTCCGAGTCCTTCATGTAACGAGAACCGTCGGCCACATGACGGGGGATGGCATGGAAGCCGATGGCGCCGATGTCGGTCTTCAGCCACCTGATCATCTGCGGCAGGAAGGCCTTGCCGTTCCATGCGGTCGACACTTCGCTGCGGCTGTACACCTCGTGGACACCGGGCACCTCGTTGTTGTACTTGCTGCCCGAAACCAGCCACGAGCGAAGGACCCGGTTGTTCTTGTCGACCGCCCACACGCGTTGGCCGCTGCGGCTGTAGACCACGCGCTTACCAGTTCCCGTGTCGGGCGGAAGCGGCGGTGAGTCGGGGCCACTGGTGGCGACGAGTGACAAGGGGTACCCGAGCAGATCGACGGCGCCGGCGGCCGGGGGCGGTGTGTGCACGACCAACGATGCTTCGTCGGGCCACACGTCGAGCGCCAGCGCCGTTTCGCGACCGACAAGACCATCGACGAAGAGGTCCTTCTCCTTCTGGAGCTTGTCGACGGCGCTGAACGTGGCGTTGTCGAATTGGCCGCTTGCCGAGCCGCTGAGATAGCCGCCGGCGATCAGCGCCTGCTGCAGGCAGCTGACCGCAGTCCCGGTGTCGCCGAGGCGAAGTTCGCGCTTATCGATCTTGCAACCGACCGTGGTGGCGGAGGGCTCGTCGCCGTTGACGTCTTGCTCGGCCCCTTGGGCGAGCTGCGCCGAGGCAATCGTGGTGTCAGAGGCGTCGACGACGGCACCCGGCTGAGCCCCAACGACCGTGGAGGTCGGGATCTCGCCGGCGCCTTGCGTGTTGGGTCCGGCCGCGGTGACCTGCGAGGGGTTGTCCTTGAACACCGACTGGGCCAGTGAGATCACGCCGATCAAGGCGGCACCCGTGGCCAACACCGCGCAGGCGCGCCGGACATCGCGCTGAGCGCGCGTCGTGGGTCGGTTGGGCTTTCGCGGGTGATGTGTCATTGGTTGGTGTCGTATCGGGGCGTACGCAACATGCCGACGGCAATTCTAGCGAACATCGCGTCCAGAACGCAGACATCGTCGGTCTCCATCGAGAGATGTGGGCCGCTTGTGCCACAGTGATGCGAATGGCGACCTGGATCGTGCTTCTGCGCGGCGTCAACGTCGGGGGAGCGAATCGCCTCGGGATGGCCGAGCTTCGCACCGCGATGACCGACCTCGGTCACACCGGCGTGTCGACCTACATCCAGAGCGGCAACATCGTGCTGACCTCACCGGCAACCGACCGAGCCGAACTGGCTGCGCAGATCTGCGGTTCGGTGACGTCGACGTTCGGGCTGTCGGTCTCGGCGGTGTTGCGCACCCACGCCGAGCTCCGTGCGGCCCTTGCCGCCAACCCGTTCGAGGCCGAGGAGAGCACCCGGGTGCTGATCATGTTCCTCTCAGATGTGCCGACGCCCGACGATGTGGCCCTCCTCGAATCCGATCGATTCCTGCCCGATCGTTTCGAGCTCGTCGGCAGCGAGTTGTACGGGCTCTACCCGAACGGTTCCGGCCGCTCGAAGATGACGCTCGACTACTTCGAGAAGCGCCTGCACGTGCGCGGCACCGGACGAAACCTGAACACCGTCGCCAAGCTGATCGAGCTCTCAGCGGGCTGAGTACGGCAGCACGGTGAGATGGATGGAGGATACATCGGCACCACACCTTGTTGGGTCGATGTGGCCACTCGGACTCAGCCCAGTGAGGTGATGGTGGGTACACACCCGGCCATTGAGGAAGTGCGTACTTTCGGCGCGCACTATCTGCTCTGAACGTACGCACTTCCATGGCAACCGCCTGCATTCGTGCGTTGTGTCAGCGATAGCGCGATCGATCGCAGCAGTATCGCTGGCTCAAACTCTTGGTCGCAGTTGACCGCCCCGAATGCCGCTACGGCGCGCCAACGCAAGCACGTCTGTGGGACAGTCTTCGCCTGAACTTTGTCGCTGACAGGTCGCTGAGCGACCTGGGAGCGACAAAGGTTCGAACACCCGCCCCGAATGCCGATATGGAGCGTGTTGTTGCACTTCGCCACCACAAGACGTGGTGTGGACTTCTGCTCGACGACGAGGGGAATGTCCCACCTGTTCGTACCCGAGATGTTGTGAATGTGAGCGGGCGATCGGGGCGCTCGATGCCGGTGCTCTCCGCTGACGGCAGTCTTCCGCGAGATCAGTCGTACTTGCTGGAGGTCGGCACCCTCTGTGGAGTTGCCGTGCTTGGTCTCCCGATCAACGGCATGTTCTGGCGAACGGATGAAGCCAACGACACCACGGGGGGCTGGATACCGCAGGAGTGGTCCGACAGCTTGGAACCCGGTCAGCAGTTGATCACGATCGACGTGTTGTTGTCGGGCGATGGAACCAAGCTCACGGCCAGCGCCTCGGGAAGGTCGGTTTCCTACCGCCCGGTCACGGACGATGACCCAGAAGCACTCTGTGCGTGACCAACGCCTCGGCGAACGCGGTGCGGGCTGACACTACGATCGGCGCATGCCTGCGATTGCCAAGCTCACCGTCTTCGCCCTCGACTGCGCCGACCCGAGGGGCCTTGCCCGGTTCTACAGCGACATCACCGGATGGGCGATAGATCGCGACGATGGCGATTGGGTGCAGCTACGCAGTGAGGCCGGAGCGACCTTGGCGTTCCAGCTCGCACCGGACCACCAGCCGCCCCTGTGGCCGAGCGCTGATCATCCCCAGCAGGCCCACCTCGATTTCGATGTCGACGACCTCGACACCGGTGAGGCAGCGGTCGTCGCGCTGGGCGCACGGAAGAGCGAGACGCAACCGGAGCCGGACGCCTTTCGGGTGTTCCTCGACCCCGCGGGTCACCCGTTCTGTCTGGTGCTGGGCGGCTGAGTCACGGAAGCTGGCCGACGTGGGCCAGCGCCAGCCTGATCAATCGATCGTGGCCGCCGGTCATGTCGCGGCGGACCTGTTCGCTCATGACCTCGGACGGTGTGTACCAGTCGAGATCGAGTGCCTCTTGCGTGGGTTGGCAGTCGCCGGCGACCGGCACGACGAACGCGAGGCTGACCGCGTGATGGCGTGGGTCGTGGAAGCCGCTGGTCGTGGGATCGGGGAAGTACTCGACGACCGTGAACGGTGCAACCTCCGGAGGGATTCGCGGAAGGGCGACCGGCCCGAGATCCTTCTCGAGGTGGCGCAGCAGTGCGTCGCGGACGCGCTCGCCGTACAGCACGCGACCGGTGACCACCATCCGACTGATCGTGCCGTCGGCCGCCTGTCGCAGTAGCAACCCGATGTGGGTGACCACACCGACGTCGTCGACACGAACCGGCACCGCGTCGACGTACACGAGTGGCATGTTGGCGCGCATGTTCTCGAGCTGTTCGTGGCCGAGCCAGCCGGTCTTGGTATCGAGTTGATCGCTCACTGGGTCCCCGTGAAGTAGCCGTTGACATCGATGATGACATGTGTGGAGACGTTGACGAAGGTATTCAGCGTTCCGGCCGTCGAGAGTTTGATCAACCCGGCGTTGGCCACCGGGGTCGCGGCGATGAAGTTGAGGTTCGACGCGAGGGGGAATGCGCCGTCGGCGGGATAGGCCGTGACGAAGCCCGCGCCGACTGCTTGATCCGACGTCAGGTTCATCGAGATCGCCGCCGCGCCGGGCGGAACGGCGAACGGTGGCCCGGTGAGCTGCACGGTGACGGTCGACCCGCCGGCGTGGATGGTGTTGGGCGCCGACCGGCTGTCGTAGTAGCGGTCGGGTGAGACCGGAACGAACAGTCCGGCATCGCTGCTCGGCGCGCTGCCATCGGTGATGTAGCCCATCACGTCGACGACGATGTGTGTCGTGTTGGACGTGAACACGCTGATCGTTCCGCCTGCGCCGAGCGGCACGATCGCATGTGTGGCTGCAGTCTCGCCTGCGACGTAGTTGACCGTGGACGTCTGGCCTCGCTGGTTGCCCGTCGGCAGTGCCTGCAGGAAACCGGGTCCACCGGCTTCGGTCGCGGTGACGTTGACCACTAGGGCGGACACGCCGGTCGATGGAACCTCGAAACCCGCGGGAAGATCGACCCGTACCGATTCACCGATCGCCGGGCGATGCGGAACCCAACCCGACGGCACCGGCCCGGACTCGGCGGGGCGGGTGTCGAGCGCTCGGCGGGGATCGATCGGGACGAAGCGGCCTGCCGCCGTCACGCCGGAGGGCGTGAAGAATCCCATCGCGTCGACGATGACGTTGCCACCCGTCGGGATGAAGATCGAGATCGAACCGCGTGACACCGGTACCACCGCGAAGTTGGGTCGGATCTGACCCGCGGTGGCGACGTTGATGGTCGAGAAACCACCGACCGCGCCGCCGAGCGTGGGAAGGGCCTGCACATAGAACTGGCTCGCCGAGTCGGTCGACGTCACGTTGACCGCCACCGAGGTCGCTGTCGCAGGGATGGCCCCGGAGGCAGTGACATCGAGGTCGATGATCGAGAATTGGGCGTAGGGCCCGACGAGGTTGCCAGGCCCGATGAACGAGGTCGGTCGGGTGTCGAGCAGGCGGACCGGCGCGGCGAGCGCGGTGAACGAGCTCGGCTGGGAGACGATCGCGGTCGGTGGTGCTGCCGGAAGCCGGATCTCGCCCGCGCCGTAGGCGTTGTCGAGGCCCGGCGGGCCGAGGTCGACGACGAGGTGCTTGACCAGCGATGCCAGCGGCATGCCGGGCACAGCCAATCCGCGACCGAGCAAGAGCGCGGCCATCCCGGCGGCCGTCGGCGAAGCGGCGCTCGTGCCGTTGAAGCACCGGGGGGCGTAGACCGTGCTGGACACGCACGACGGCGCCGAGAGGTCGGGTTTGATCCGCCCGTCGTTGGTCGGGCCTTGCGATGAGTAGAGGGCGATGCCGGTCGAACCGTTGGCCGGATCGATGGCGCCGACTGCGATCAGTTGCGGACTACGCGAATCGACCACCGACTTGGCCGCGCTGAACGACGTCGACCACCGGCCGGGTTCGATTGCGCCGAAGAACGTGGCAACCTCGACGATGTCGGGTTGCGATGGCGAGTAGTGCGACTCGGCATGGATGCGGATGAACAGTGCCTGTCCGGCGGCGACGGTGATGAACTGATCGACCGCCTCGAGCGGTGGAGCACCGCCGCCTTGCGGATCGTTCATCACCAACATCGGGGAGGCAGAGGCTTCCGTGGCGCCTTGCCAGATCTCCACCGAATAGTCGGTCTTGACGTTGGCGGGAAGGTTCCAGTCGTTGGCCCAACGGATCCCGTCGAAGGCGACCAAGCCACGGCCGGTCTGTGGATCGATGTTCTGCGGATCGATCCGCAGCATGGTGTCGACACCCCCGCCGTTGAGGAAGTCGATGTAGCCGCTTGGGTCGACACCGTCGGTGTACCGGCCGTATTCGCCGGCGCCGTCGTTGCCGCCGGAGTTGAACCAGGTGATGCCTCGCGCTGCCGCGTAGTCGACCACGGCATCGAGCGGACCGGTCCCGTCGCCCGGCCCGTCGAACGGTGCGCCGAGCGAGCGGGTGATGATGTGTACTCCGTTCTGCACGAACCAATCGATCGCCGCTTGCGTCTCGGCCGTGGTGGCAGTCGTCGCCAGGAACAGTTCGGCCGCCGGTGCCATGTCCTTGATGATCTCTGCAACGGCGACGCCATGCTGATCACCCGAGGCCGAGTTGATCTGGCCTCCGGTGCACAGGCCTTCGGTCAGGTCGGGGCAGAACTGATGAGCCGCATCGGGCACTGGCCCGTTCTCGTTGGGGTTCCACAGCGTGAGGTCGAAGAAGTCGATGATGCCGACC
Organism: Ilumatobacteraceae bacterium; assembly: GCA_043758005.1. Taxonomy (GTDB): domain Bacteria; phylum Actinomycetota; class Acidimicrobiia; order Acidimicrobiales; family Ilumatobacteraceae; genus JAENVT01. The sequence continues at coordinate 5,440 of JAYVOI010000138.1, read as the reverse complement.
TTCGTGTTCCCGGTGATTCCGGCTTGTTGCCACACTCCGGCGTTGGTCAGCTGCACCTCGTTGCCCACGACCGTTCCAGTGCCGACCACGTCTTCGCGCGGCAGACGGTTGACCCGCACCGGTCGCTGCACGTATTGAACAGCGCTGACGGTCGCGAGTTGGTCGACCGCCCCCGCCGGCATGAACGCCTGCACCAGTTGGCCGCCGACCGAACCGCTGACGGTGCCGCCGAGGTCGTTGATCGCCTGCTCGACCGATCGGTTGTCGGCGGTGAGAACCTCGACACTGACCAAGGGGTCACGCCGGCCGGCGATGCGCCTGGCGACGGCTCGGTCGACTTCACTGCGCAGTTCCGGATCGGTGCCGGCTGCCGATGACGTCTGCGGCGATCGAGCGCCCACCGTATGAACCGTGCCCACGCTGATCGTCGCGACCACGACAGCGGTGATGACTGCGAGACGAACTGCGCCCGGCGTTCGTGGTCTCATGCGGTCGCTATCGGCGCTTTCCGCGTCGTCGCCTGCTGGGCAGGGGGTCGGACCGTGGCTGCGGTGGAGCGATGACCGAGACACCTTCGTCGACCGGCACGGTGATGCCGGCATGGTCGATGTCGACGGGTTCGTCGCTGGCTGCCATGACGATCGGGGCTTCTTCTTTCGGCTTGCGGCCGAGTGCTTGGTCGAGGCCGAACATGCCCGCGGCAACGATGGCCCCCGCTGCACCGTGGCGTCGTCGGGCGGTGCGCACCGGGTCAAAGGATTGCAGCGGCTCGATGGCGTCGTCGTCGGGCGCGGACATGAGCCAACCTTACCGGCGACCATGCCGCGCCGGTCCGGTACCCCACGACTACGATTCGACCGTGCCCGAGGGGGAAGCCATTCACCGCACGGCCGCTGCGCTGCGAACGGCCCTGGTAGGCAGGGCCGTGCTGTCGTTCGAAGCGCCCCACCTCGAGGGTCCGACCCCGGCGTCAGGGCGGGTGATCGAGCTCGTCGAGAGCCGCGGGAAACAGCTCGATGTGATCTGGGATGACGGGTTGATCCTGCACACCAACCTCTTGTTCGGCGGAACGTGGCACCTCTACCGCACCGGCGAGCGCTGGCGGAAGCCGTCGTCGCTGCTGCGTGTCGGTATCACCGTCGACTCGTTCTCGGCGGTGTGCTTCGGGGCGCGAGTCGTGGAGACGTACCGCGAGTTCGACACGCACCGCCATCCCGGCTTCGGCCGCTCCGGCCCCGACCTGTGCGCTCCATCGCCTGACCTCCGTGCCGCAGTCGAAGCGTTGTGCCGATATCAGGACCTCGACGCGCCGATCGCCGAGGCCTTGCTCGATCAGCAGGTGGCGTGTGGCGTTGGCAACGTGTTCCGCAGCGAGATCCTGTGGGCCTGCCAGCACTATCCGTTTGCTCCGGTGTCGATGCTCGCCCGCAGCGACATGGAGCGAATCATCCTGGCAGCGGCCAAGGTGCTGCACGCCAACGTGCACCGAACTCCCGCGGAGGGGGCGGATCATCGCACCGGGCTCGCCGTCTACGGCAGGAACGGGCAGCGATGTCAGCGGTGCGGCGACACGATCGAGGTGCGGCGCATCGGCGAGCACGCCCGGTTGCTGTACTGGTGCCCGGGGTGCCAGGTTCGTCGGGGCCCTCGTGCCGTCGCCGACGGATCAATCGAGCAACGCCCGATGGACCCCCATCCTGCCGCGGCGAAGTTCTTGTCCGAGCTGCCATGGCGGCGTCGCGACCCACTCGCCGGCTAAGTCAGAGGGCGATGGCCGGGAGGCTGTCGATCACGGTGAGCCAGCCGGCCTCGAGTTGCGTTGGCTGATCGAACGCTGGATGCGGGCGACCGATGAGGTGTTGGTAGGCGTTGGTCGCCAGCGCGATCGCCACGACGTCGCCGACGTCGAGCGCTCGAACGACTGCTGCCTCGATCGACAAGGTGGCCTGCGGCTTGTTGCCCAGTTGCACATGGGCACTGGCTGCGCCGACGTAGGCGAAGACCTCGTCGAGGTACGTGGCACCCGCTGCTTCGGCAACCTGGTGCGCGTGCTCGAGCGACAGGTCGGGCTCCCGCAGGGTCGCGTACAGCAACGCCGCTGCACCGTTGGTGAAGGGGTGGGCGAGCTCGTGCGGCTTCAGTTCGGAGAACGAGATGCTCGCTTCGTCGATGCGCCCGAGCTGCAGCAGCCCGACCAGTCGGGCGATGTGCGGCTCGAACGCCGAGCCATTCAGCTCGTCGGTCTCGGCGATGGCCCGATCGGCGATTTCGACCGCGGTGGCGCCGTCGCCACGGTGCATCGCCGCGCCGGCGACCGCCATCAAGGGGAACGGGCCCTGCACCGACATCTCGGCCAGGGTCAGCAATTCCTCGGTACTGCGCTGCGCGGCGCCCGCTTGACCGAGGGCGATCTGGGCGCGCAACAGTGGCGCGGTGGCTTGGATCAGCCCGAAGCGGTCCTTCAGCTTCTTGAACCGTGAGCGCGCCTGCTCGGCAAGGTTGGCCGCCTCGCTGAGGTCGCCCTGCCACAGCCGCAGGTCGGCGAGCAGCGTCTGCATCATGCCGACGGCCCACTCGTCGCCGCGTTGGTCGGCCTCGCGGATGACCAGCTCGGCGAGCGCCTCGGCCTCGGCGAAGTGGCGCTCGAAGAACTCGACGAACGCCAGCAGACCGAAGGCCCAACCAACCCCGCTGCGATCGCCGAGCTTGTCGAGCGTGTCAGCGGCGTGGTTGAGACGATCGCGGGCGAGGGCCATGTCGCCGGACAGGAACGAGATCCACGCCCGGTGTTGTTCGAGCCAGGCCAGGCCACGCTGGTCGTCGAGCAGTCGATACAGCGTGTCGGCCTCGCCGAAGAACCACTCGGCATCGACCAGCGATCCACCGAACAATTCGATGAAGCCCCGGGCCCGCAACGCTCGGGCGAGCAGGTCCGGGCGTTGGACCGTGCGCAGCAGATCGACCGCTTGACCGAGCTCCAGCCGCGCTTCGGGGAGGCGGCTGGCCGCGTGGTGCATGGTCCCCAACAGGCGGTGTGCGTCGCCTTCGGCCGCGACGTCGCCGCGCTGCGCCGCACTGGCCAAAGCGCTGTCGAGATCGACGCGTGCCGCGTCGAAGTCGCGGAGATCCAACAGCGCGCCGGCCCGGATCAACTGCAACCGCACCCGGCGTTCCTCGTGTTCGGGGCCCGACGGCAGCAGCTCCAGCGCTCTGCTCGCGTGACGTGTCGCGACGCGCATGCTTCCGTTGTCGTCGGCGCGCTCGGCTGCCGCAGTCAACAGCTTGACCGCGTCATCGGCGATCGTGGCGGCGACGCCTTCGACCGGGCCCAACTCGCGCACGAGCTCGGCGGCGGTCGCCGTATGGTGGGCGCGATCGTCGAGCCCTGCGGGGAAGTTGGCCATCGCCTTGGCGACGCCCGCATGGCGTCGTGCACGCGCCGCTTTCGTCAGCGTCTGATACGCGGCGTCGCGCACAGAGTCGCTGCGGAACTCCCAACGCCGGCCGCGAACCTCGAGCAGGCCGAGGTCGTCGAGCTCGCGGAGCTTGCTGGCGTCGAACCGCTGTCCGAGCTCGTCGGCGAAGGTCTGCAGGGAAGCGATCGAACCGGATGTGCCGAGAATCGCAGCGTTCTCGATGATCTGACGCTGGTCGGGCGACAGCTGGTCGAGCCGGGCGATGATGAGAGCCCGCAGCGAGTTGGGGAGCTCGCGGATGCCGCCCCCCGCTGCGGCGAGTGCGGCCAGTTCGTGCAGGAACAGCGGATTGCCACCGCTGCGCTCGTACAGCGCCGTCAGCAGCTTCGGGTCGGCGCATTGATCGGCCAACAGTTGCGCGGCGAGCTCCTCGGTTGCCACCTGGCCGAGCGGTTGCAGGTTCAGCGACACGACTGTGGCCCGCTCGGTGTGCGGCGGCCAGGCCACCTCGCTGCGGGGGCGCATGGCCGTGATCAGCGCGAACGGCGACCGGCTGAGCGACGTGACGAGGTGTTCGAGCAGACCGATCAGCGCTGCGTCGGCCCAGTGCAGATCGTTGATCGACAGCACCACCGGACGCTCCTGCGTGCGCAGCTCCAACACGCGTGACACGGCGTGATGGATCGACGCACGCGCCGCTGGCGCCTCGAGCTTGTCGATCGGCGACGGATGCCCGAGGAGGTGCAAGAACACGTCGACCATCCGCTCGATCTCGGTGTCGTCGACGTTCGCGAGCAGTTGCGTGGCACGTTGCCGGGCGATGCCGCGGATCTCCGTGACGGGCAGGGTGGGGTCGAGGTCGAGGTATCGGCACAGGGCGTTGGCGATGGGGAACCAGACGTTGGCTTCGCCGTATGGAACGCAAGCGCCTTCGAGCACGGCGGCATCCACCGAGTTGTGCATGTGGTCGATCAGCTCGTCGGCGAGACGTGACTTGCCGACGCCGTTCTCGCCGGAGATCGCCAGCAAGACACTGCGGTTGGCGATCGTGACGAGGTCGAGTGCGGCTCGGCCGATCGCCAGTTCCGGGGCTCGGCCGATCAGTGGTCCACTTCGTCCGCGCCGCGACCGGCTGCCGGGCGGCGCCGTCGCTTCGACGGCCAGCCAGGTCTTCACGCTCTGCTCTCGACCCCGGGCATCGAGCTCGCCCGCCGGCTCGAAGTGGATGGCTTGCGAGGCGAGCGCATAGGTGGTGTGGCCGACGAGGATCCCGCCGGGGGGCGCCGCGCTCTGCAGGCGCGATGCGGTGTTGACCACGTCACCCATCGCGGTGTACTCCGTCCCTGCCAACGTGCCGACCAACACCTCGCCCGTGTTGATGCCAATGCGCATGCGGATGCCGGCACTACCGGAGAGACCCGACGTGCCGACGAAGTGGGCGAGTGTCGCCTGCATGCGCAGGGCGGCGCGCACGGCACGTTCGGCGTCGTCCTCGTGGGCCACCGGGGCACCGAACAGCGCCAGGATGCCGTCGCCGAGGATCTTGTCGACTCGGCCGCCGAACGAGGTGATGTCGTCGACCAACAGCTGGAAGCAGGAGTCGATCAACCGCTTCACGGCCTCGGGGTCGCGGTGCTCGGCCAGCGTCGTGAACTCGACCAGGTCGGCGAACAGCACCGTCGTGATCCGCCGCTCCTCTGCCTGCGACGCGGTGATCGCGTACCCGCACGTGGAGCAGAACCTGGCATCTGCCGGTATCTGGGATGCGCAGGACGGACACAGCATGAACCACTGAGCGTAGGACAGATCGGTGTGGCGACGGACGTTGGATATCCGGTTTTCGGGCCATGTCAAGGGGGGCCGCCCCGACGTACGTCACCCAATACGGGGATGCGCACCACCGTCAGTGTTGATACAACTAGACCTATGACTGACACCTTGACGACGGCTGCGGCCGCCGGCGCGCTGGACGCCACGAAGATCTACGGCGAGGGCGACAGCGAAGTCCGTGCCCTCGATGGGGT
>JAYVOI010000137.1:0-11877 GCA_043758005.1 Ilumatobacteraceae bacterium | reverse complement strand
GCTGTCGGCATCATCGGTGCGTGGTCGATCGGCGACGCGCTCGACGGCCGGTCGTCTGCGCTGGGCGTGGTCGTCGCCATCGTCGGTTGGTCGGCGTGGGGAATCGGAGTTGTCGCGCTCGTCGTTCCCTCGACGTTCGGTCTCACGATCATCCGCATGGTCAACGCACTGGCCTGTGGCGCGGCGGCCGTCAGCTGGGTCGGCGGGGCTGCACCCGCACCTGGCGCGGCGTTCGCCGCGTGCGCACTGATTGCCGGATTGCTCATCGGGGGAGCGGAGTTCGGCCAGCGCTGCGCGCAAGCCTCGGCCTACGGCGACGAGCAGCGATTCCTGCTGCGCCCGCCGGCAGCATTCCTCCCACCTGTGGCCGTGGCCGGGCTCACCTGGACCGCGGCGATCGTGGCCGCCCCATTGTTGCTCGCAGCGAGGAACTGGGCGTTCGGTGGGGTCGTCGCGGTGCTCGGCGTGCTGCTGACGTGGCTGCTGGTGCCGAGGTTCCACACGTTGTCGCGGCGGTGGATCGTGCTCGTCCCGGCTGGCGTGGTCGTGCACGATCAGGTCGTCTTGGCCGAGACGTTGATGGTGCCGCGCCCGCAAGTGGTCGGGCTCGAGCTCGCACCAGCGGGCACCGAGGCCGCCGACTTCACCGGGCCGGCCACGGGCCACGCGGTCGAGGTGCGGCTGCGTTCGATGGTCAACGCGCTGTTGGCGCCGACCAAGGAGTCGCCGCGCGGCAGGGCGCTGCACGTGCAATCGTTCATCGTCTCGCCGAGCCGCCCCGGAGCCGTCTTACGGGCCGCACGCAACGGGTTCAACTGACAGTCCTCGGATCACTGGCGGGAGACGACTAGCGGGCGATAGCGCCGCCGATGACGTACCGATTGGTGGGGTCGAAGAAGACGACGCTCTGGCCAGGCGCCACGCGCCGTTGCCGGCTGCGCCACGTCACCGTGGAATCGTCAATTTGCGCCGGGACGGCAACGCCATGGGCACTGCATTGCACCATCACCTCGCCGGAGTACGGCGCGTCGGCCCACACGAGGTCACGCACGGTCAACCCATCGACGTCGAGATCTCCCTCGTCGCCGACCACGACAGTCGATGTCGCCTGGTCGATCGCCGTGACGTACCGCTTCGGCCCACCACCCGGCAACCCGATACCGCGGCGTTGCCCCAAGGTGACCATCTCGATCGCCGGCACCTCGCCCAGCACTGCGCCGGCAGCGTCGACGACGGTTCCCTTCCGGAACGGGATGCGTGCTCCGAGGAACGTCTCGCGCCCGCCTGTCTGGGTGATGAAGCACACGTCCTGACTATCCGGCTTCGATGCGGTTCGCAGGCCGAGGGCTGCGGCGCGGTCGCGCACCTCGGCCTTGGTGAGGTGGCCGACAGGGAACATCGTGCGGCGCAACTCGCGCTGAGGGAGCATGTGCACGACGTAGCTCTGATCCTTTGCCGGGTCCGCGCCGCGGTGCACGAAGTATCGATCACCAATTGCTTCGACTCGGGCGTGATGGCCCGTGGCGATGGCATCGAATCCCAGCAGATCGGCGCGCTCGCTGAGCCGGTCGAACTTCAAGTGTCGGTTGCATTCGATGCATGGGTTCGGGGTCAACCCCTGGAGATGTGCTTGCACGTAGGGACCAACGACGTGTGCCTGGAAATCGTCGGTGAAGTTGAACACGAGGTGATCGATGTCGAGTTGCTGGGCAACACGGCGAGCATCGTCGACGTCGGCGACCGAGCAACAGCCGGTGTCGCTCTCGCCTCCCCACAGACGCATGGTGATACCAACGACGTCGTGACCGGCGTCGATGAGCTCGGCTGCGGCGACCGACGAGTCGACCCCACCGCTGAGGGCGACGAGCACCTTCACGCTGCGCGCCCCTTGCGCAGCCGGCGCACGGCGTCGACGATCGCGGTCGTCGCTGTCGCGATGTCGTCCGGCGTGGTGGTGCGGCCCAGCGTCAGGCGCAGCGCACCGCGAGCGCGCTCGTGCGGGACCCCCATCGCTGCCAACACGTGGGACGGCTCCATCGCCCCACTGGCGCACGCCGATGCCGCGCTGGCGCACACACCGGCCTCGTCGAGCAGGTACAACAGTGCCTCGTTCTCGATCCCGTCGATGCACACGTGAGCCGAGCCGGCCACCTTGCGAGCTCGATCGACGGTCTCGTGCACGTCGTCGAGCTCAGCCTGCAGCCCATCGACGAGCTCGTCGCGAAGCCTGGCAAGGCGCTGGTTCTCGTCGAGGCGCTCGGTGTCGGTGGCGCGCAACGCGGCGGTCATCGCGATGATCCCGGCCACATTGTGGGTGCCACTGCGACGCTCCCGCTCTTGGCCACCGCCGATCAACATCGGTGCGAACGCGGATCGGCCGCGGGCAACCAGCAGGCCCACACCCTTCGGGCCGCCGAACTTGTGCGCCGACAACGACAACAGGTCGACGTGTGGCGTGATGGTGCGGAGGTCGAGCCACGCTGCCGCCTGCACCGCGTCGGTGTGCACGACCGCATCAGGAGCAGCACGACGAACGACTGCGGCCACCTCGGCGAGGTCGGTGATGGTTCCGACCTCGTTGTTGACCGCCATCACACTGACGACGGAAACATTCGCGGTTGCCGACGTCAGCGTCGAGGCGAGCGACTCGAGATCCACGCGACCGGCCGCATCGACGCCGACCACGCACCCGTGTCGGGCCTCGACGGCGTGCAGCACGGCGTGGTGCTCGACTGCCGGGCACACGGCGACGCCACCCGAGCGATCGAGCGTGCCGAAGATGGCGGTGTTGTCGGCCTCGGTGCCGCCGCTCGTGAAGATCACCTCGCCAGGTCGGCAGCCGATCACCTCGGCCACGTCGTCGCGGGCCTCGTCGATCGCCTTGCGCACCTGACGAGCGAAGCGATGCGACCCCGACGGGTTGGCGAACTGCTCGCTGAGGAACGGCAGCATCGCCTCAACCGCGTCGGCACGCATCGGTGTCGTCGCCGCGTGGTCGAGGTAGGTGTAGCCGTCGTGCACGACTGCCAGGCTAATGGGCACCCGCCCATTGGCCGCCGACGTCGGTTGTGGTCGAAGATGGTGCGATGGACGGCTACGACCACTCGACGTACGGCGACGCATTCGCCGACGTCTACGACGATTGGTACCAGCACATCACCGATGTCGACGCGACCGTCGAACTGCTCGCCGGCCTTGCCCGCGACTGTGCGCCGTTGCCCGTGCTCGAGTTGGGTGTCGGCACCGGCCGCTTGGCCATTCCGTTGGCCGCCAGCGGCACGCCGGTGGTCGGCCTCGATGCCAGTGCGGCGATGCTGTCCAGGTTGGCCGAGCGCGACCCGCACGGATCCGTCACCGTCTGCACCGGCGACATGGTCGACGATCAACCAGCCGGCCCTTTCTCGCTGGTGTTCGTGGCCTTCAACACCTTCTTCAACCTGCTCAGCGAGGCCCGGCAATTGGCGTGTTTCGCTGCCGTGGCGCAACGTCTCGCACCGGGCGCGGCGTTCGTGATCGAGGCGTTCGTGCCCGAACCGCACGCGGGCTCGTTGGTCGAGGTTCGCTCGATGAGCGTCGACTCGGTCGTGTTGAGTGTGACCACCCACGACGACGTCGCCCAGACCGCGCAAGGTCAATACATCTCATTCAGTGAGACGAGCGGGGTTCGGATGCGACCATGGGCAATTCGCTACGCGACCGTCGAACAACTCGACGCGATGGCGGCTTCGTCTGGATTTCGTCTCGCCGATCGCTGGGAAGACGCAGAGGGCGCGCCGTTCACCGCCGACAGTCCACGACACATCAGCGCGTATCGCACAATTCACAGTCCCGTCCGCCCCGAACCAGGTGCAACCTTCTAAGCTGAGTGGCGCTGTGAGTCAACTGCGTCTCAATCCACTCACCGGGCGGTGGGTTACGATCGTGGCCGAGCGTGCAGAGCGCCCGACCGATTTCGCACCCCGTGTCGCCCAGGTCGAAGCCGATCCTGATCGCCCCTGCCCTTTTTGCCCTGGCAACGAAGAGGTCACCTTGCCCGCGCTGGAGACCGTCGACAAGGGCGGCACGTGGCGAATGCGGGTCATCCCCAACCTGTACCCGGCGTTCGACGGTGACGAGCCGTTCGCGGTGCATCACCGTGGCCCGGTTCACGTCGAGGCCGAGGCCAGCGGCACGCATGAAGTGTTCGTGTTGACCCGCGACCACAACGCCGGAATACACGCGATCAACGATGCCGATGCCGCCGAGATGATGCTGGTGCTGAAGCGCCGGTTCCTCGAGCACGCGGCCACGCCGAACGTTCGTTACACGCAGGCGATCATCAACCACGGTCGCGAGGCGGGCGCATCGATCGCCCATCCCCACGGTCAGTTGTTGGGGTTGCCATTCGTGCCGGGCGAGTTGCTCGAAGAGCAGCGGGCGTTCAGCCGCTTCGAAGGTGGCTGCATCCTGTGCGCGACGATCGAAGCCGAGATCGGTGAGGGCGAGCGCGTGTTGTTCGCCAACGACGATGTCGTCTGCGTCTGCCCCTACTGGAGTGGCTCGCCGTACGAACTGCTGATCATCCCGCGCAACCACGAACTGCACCTCACCGATGCCAGCGACGCATCCTTGGCCTCGGTAGGGCGGGCCATCCGCGACGCGATCGAAGTGCTGCGCGACACGCACGGCGACATCTCGTACAACATCGGCTTTCACACCGCGCCACACCACTACAACGGCGCGTTCCACTGGCACGTGCACCTGTGGCCGAAGCTGGTCACGACAGCCGGGTTCGAGCGAGGCACAGGCGTGATGCTCAACATCGTGCCGCCGGAGGTCGCTGCTGTCCAACTGCGACGCCAGTCCGTCGAAGCCTGATCCGCGCTCCTGCGTGTCCCGCCTCAGCGTGGCCATCGAGATCTCGGCGTCTCCCGCCGAGGTGTGGCAGACGGTCGAACCGGTCGAAGATCACGTCGAGTGGATGCACGATGCCGTTGCGATCCGATTCCAGAGTGAACAGACCCGTGGCGTCGGCACCGATTTCTTGTGCGACACCAAGGTCGGCCCGTTCAAGCTCGTCGACCACATGGAGATCACCGAATGGGTCCCCGACTCGACGATGGGTGTCCGTCACGTCGGTGTGGTCACCGGTACCGGCAGGTTCACGCTGACACCGATCGACTTCGGTCGACGCACCCGGTTCGGCTGGGAGGAGTCGCTGACGTTCCCCTGGTGGCTGGGTGGCCCGCTCGGCGCGTTCGTCGGCGGCAAGGTCGTGCTGCGGGCGATCTGGAAACGCAACCTTCGGCAGCTGAAGACGATCGTCGAGCAGCGCGCCGGCAACGGCTAACCGACACCGCGCACGATCGCGGTGACCGCTGCGCCGATCACGATCACCAGGATCAGCGGCACGCGCCGCCATGCGGCGATCACCGCCGCCCCCACGCCGGCGGCGCGGGCATCGAGCTGCAGGTGCTGACCGATGCTGAAGGTGTCCTTCAAGATGAGCGCGGGGATCAGTGCGACGGGGATCAGTGCGAGGCATCGCTCGAGGACCGGCGGGAGCGGGCGATCACCGATCACGACCAGACCGAGGACCTTGAAGAAGTACGAGCCTCCCGCCAACAGGAACACCAGCGTCCACGTCATCGCGGCACACCGACCAGCACCGCCAACGCGGCGCAGAGTATTGGGATGCCGACCGGCACGAATGGGATCAACGCCACGCAGATCAGTGCGCCGAGCCCGGCCGCCAACCTGCCACGGGCGTTGTGCAACAGCGGCCACACCATGGCGACGAATGCGGCCGGGAACGCCGTGTCGAGCCCGAACTTCTGCGGATCGATCGCCGAGCCGGCCAACGCACCGATCAACGTCCCCAAGTTCCAGAAGATGTAGATGCTGGTTCCCGTGATCCAGAACGCGGCGCGTTGCGCGTCGGGGTCTGACTGGGCGGCCGACATCGCCGTCGACTCGTCGATGGTCAATTGGGCGGCGACCAGCCGTCGCCCGAGCGAACCCGACAACCGTCGCGACATCGTCAGCCCGTAGACACCGTTGCGCGCTGCCAACAACAGCGCCCCGCCCAGCGCAGCCGATGTCGAGCCACCGGCGCCGATCACGCTGACCGCCGAGAACTGCGTCGCGCCCGTGAACACGAGCAACGACATCACGCAAGCCTGAGCGACGGAGGCCCCGGCGCTGACCGCACCGACACCGAAGGCGACCGAGAACACTCCCACTGCGAGACCAAGGGTGATGCTGGCGATGATGACGGGGCGCATGCGCGGATCGCGCAGTGCTGTTGTCAACGGGCTCCGATCACGGGCGAGTCGCTCCCAACAGCACGACACCGAGAGGTGGCAGATCGAACACCGCCGACGAGGGTTGACCTTGCCAGGTGTTCTCGGTGGTCGACGAGACGGTGGCGACCTCACCTCGATAGCCGGAACCACCGAACTGGCCACTGTCGGAGTCGAGCAGCACCTTCCATTCGCCGGGCCATGGCAGCCCGACACGGTGCCCCGGTCGAGGGACGGGGGTAAAGTTGGCCACGCAGGCAACCGCTTCCCCACCGGCATAACCCCAGCGCAGGAAGGCGTACACCGAGTGCATCGCGTCGTCGGCGTCGAGCCACTGGAAACCGGTTGGCTCGTGATCCCGCTCCCACAGTGACCGCCACTGCGTGGCCACTCGGTTGAGATCGGCGAGCAGATCGCGCACTCCGCGGTGAGGGGCGTGATCGAGCAGGTGCCACGGCAGCCCGCCGGCATCGTTCCACTCCGTCCAAGGGGCCATCTCGGCGCCCATGAACACCAGCGGCGCGCCCGGCATCGCCCACATCCAGGCGAACATGGCGCGGAGGTTGGCGAACTTCTGCCAGTCGTCGCCGGGCATCTTGGCAAGCAGGCTGCCTTTGCCGTGCACGACCTCGTCGTGGCTGATGGGCAGGACGAACCGTTCGCTGAACGCGTACAACAGACCGAACGACAACTCGCGGTGATGCCACCGACGATGCACCGGGTCGGTGCTGGCGTAGTCCAGCGTGTCGTGCATCCAGCCGAGGTTCCACTTGTGTGTGAACCCGAGGCCACCGTGCTCGATCGCATGGGTCACCTTCGGCCACGCCGTGCTCTCCTCGGCGATCATCATCGCCGCCGGCGCATCGTCGATGATCGTCGCATTCAGTTGACGGAGGAAGTCGATCGCGTCGAGGTTCTCTCGTCCACCGAACTTGTTCGGTACCCATCGACCCGGACCACGCGAGTAGTCGAGGTACAACATGCTGGCCACGGCGTCGACGCGCAATCCGTCGATGTGGAACTCTTGCAGCCAGTACAGCGCGTTGGCGATCAGGAAGTTGCGCACCTCGTGACGGCCGTAGTTGAACACGAGCGTGCCCCAATCGGGGTGCTCACCCTGGCGAGGGTCGGAGTGTTCGTAGAGCTTGGTGCCATCGAACCGGGCGAGGCTCCACTCGTCGCGCGGGAAATGGGCCGGAACCCAGTCGAGAATCACGCCGATGCCCCGCTGGTGCAACTCGTCGACGAACGCCCGGAAATCGTCGGGGGTGCCGAAGCGCGCTGTCGGTGCGTAGTACCCCGTCACCTGATAACCCCACGAACCGCCGAACGGATGCTCGGCGACCGGCAACAACTCGACGTGCGTGAACCCCATCGCACCGACGTGGTCGGCGACCTGATGGGCCAACTCGCGGTACGACGACACGCCGTGACGCCACGAGGCGAGGTGCATCTCGTAGATCCGCAGCGGCTGACCGGGACCATGCCCTTGCGTCGACATCCACGAGTCGTCGCTCCACGTATGGGCGCTCGGTGCCGCCACGACGCTGGCGGTCGCCGGCGGGCACTCGGTCTCGAACGCCATCGGATCGGCCTTCATCATCACGCTGCCGTTCGCCGACTCCACGGCGAACTTGTAGCGATACCCGATCGCGGCCGACTTGGCGACGCCCGCCCACACGCCCGACTTCCCCTGCAGTGTCAACACGTCGCCGTCGACCCAACCGTCCCAATCGCCGACGACGCGGACCGACTTGGCGTTCGGCGCCCACACCGCGAACTGCACACCGCCAGTCGCCAATGGATGCGCGCCGAGCCACTGCCACAGGCGTCGGTGGGTCCCTTCGCCGAAGTAGTGGAGGTCATGTTCACCGAGCAGCACGACGGAAGCGTACGCGACGGCACCGACGACTACGGTCAACCACTGATGCGCATCCTGATGTTGTCGTGGGAGTACCCGCCTCGGGTCGTCGGAGGCATCGCCGCGCACGTCGACGGTCTTGCCCGCGCAATGGCTCGCGCCGGACACGACGTGGTGGTTTTCAGCCTCGACCACCCGAAGGTCGGTGACGACGAGATGATGGAGGGCGTCCGCGTGCTGCGCGCCAACGCGGACCTGCCGTGGCTCCCCGACGACTACCTCGTTGCCCGCATGGCATCGGCGAACCATCACCTCACGCAGTTGGCGGCGCGGCTCGGTGCCTGGCGACCACAGGTGATCCATGCCCACGACTGGCTGGTCGCCTGGTCGGCCGACACGCTGCGCGCACTGTGGGGTGCTCCCCTGGTCGCCACGATCCACGCCACCGAGCGCGGACGCCACGGCGGGTACGTCCCCCAAGGCACCCCTGCCGCGATCAACGCAGTCGAGTGGTGGTTGACGTTCCAGGCCCAGCAGGTGATCGCCTGTTCCCGATTCATGGTCCGCGAAGTGACCGACGGATTCGAGCTGCCCTCGGAAAAGGTCAACCTCGTGCCGAACGGCATCGACATCGGTCAATGGCTGTCACCGAGCACCGCACCGCAGGATCGCAGCGAGCAACTGATCGTCGCCTGGGGACGCATCCAGTACGAGAAGGGGTTCCAGGTGCTCACCAGGGCGATCGGCCACCTCCGGCACCGCTACCCCGGCATCCGCTGCGTGATCGCCGGGCGTGGCAGCTACCTTGCCGAGCTCCAGACCCAGATCGACATGGAGGGCGTCGGCGACCTCGTTCAGCTCGCTGGCTTCGTGCCGGACGACGAGCTGAAGAGCCTCCTGCAACGCACGAGTTGTGTGGTGATCCCCTCGCTGTACGAACCGTTCGGGATCGTCGCCCTCGAGGGCATGGCCGCAGGCGCGCCCACCATCGTTGCTCGCACCGGCGGCCTGGCCGAGATCGTCGAGGGCACGGGTGCAGGGGTGCTCTTCGAGCCCGGCAACCACGTGGCGCTGGCCAACTGCATCGCCGAGGTGCTGAACCACCCGGATGTGGCCGATGGCATGCGCACGAAGGCTGCATCGCTGCTGGCGGGCCGGTACACGTGGGATGCGATCGCGGCGACCACCCTCGGCGTGTACAACAAGGCCAAGCGCGGCTGAGGCAGCGGCCAGGTGGCCTCGGACCCGGCCCGACTAAACTCGCCCGAATGCGTGCTGTCCGCCAGTTCAACGTCATTCCGGCGATCCCGCCTCGCCTGGCCGAGCTGGGTTCGCTGGCCAACAACATCCACTGGACATGGGATCGTCAGACCCAGGCCCTGTTCGCCCAACTCGATCCGGCGCTGTGGGAATCGAGTGGTCACGACCCGCTGCGCCTGATCGCCGGCATCACGGCCGGCCGGTGGGCAGAGCTGTCGGCGGATCCCGAGATCGTCGCACTCACCGATGCGGCGGCCGAACGGCTGGCCCAGGCCACGACCGAGCCGCGCTGGTTCCAGGGGCGGCCGGACAGCCCGCTGGAGCTCGTCGCCTACTTCTCGCCCGAGTTCGGGCTGACCGAGACGTTGCCGCAGTATTCCGGCGGCCTGGGCATCCTCGCCGGCGACCACCTGAAGGCAGCCTCCGATCTCGGGCTGCCGCTCGTCGCCATCGGGCTGCTGTACGCCGAGGGCTACTTCCGGCAGCGGCTCAACGCCGACGGCTACCAGGAAGAGCGGTTCCCACGCCGCGACCCGCACGGCCTGGCCCTGACACCGACAGGCCTGCAGGTTTCGGTGGAGATGGGCGACGACGTGGCCCGACTCAACGTGTGGCAGGTCACCGTCGGCAGGATCAATCTCTACCTGCTCGACGCGGCCGTCGACACCAACACCCCCGAGATCGCGGCGATCACCAACCGCTTGTACGGCGGCGACATCGAGCACCGGCTGCGACAGGAGATGGTGCTCGGCATCGGCGGTGTGCGGGCGCTGCGAGCCCTCGGATTGCAGCCACAGGTCTTCCACACCAACGAGGGCCACGCCGGCTTCTTGTCCCTCGAACGGATTCGCGAGTTGGTCGAAACCGGGCTCACGTTCGTCGAGGCGATCGAGGTCGTGCGCGCCGGTGGCGTGTTCACCACCCACACCCCGGTGCCTGCCGGCATCGACCGCTTCCCGCGCGATCTGATGGAGAAGTACTTCACCCGGTTCGCGACATCGATGGGAATCGAATTCGACGAGATGATGGCGGTCGGTCGCCGGCCCGACGAGCCGGATGACGATCGCTTCAACATGGCAGTGATGGGCCTGCGCCTCGCTGGGCGCAGCAACGGCGTCGCCCAGCTCCACGGCGCTGTCAGCCGCGAGATGTTCCGCGGCCTGTGGCCCGACGTCACGGTCGAGGAAGTGCCGATCGGGGCCATCACCAACGGCGTGCACGCCCACACGTGGGTCAGCGACGGTGTCGCCGAGCTCTTGGCCACCAGCGTCGGGCCGGTGTGGGACGGTGCCGACTCGGCGTCGTGGGCCGGCGTTGCCAAGTTGTCGCCGACCGAGGTCTGGGCAACGAGGACGAAGGGGCGCGCCGATCTCGTCTCGTTCGTGCGTTCCAACTTCGGTGAGGCCCTCCTCGACCCACAGGCGCTGACGATCGGGTTTGCCCGCCGCTTCGCCACGTACAAGCGGGCCACGCTGCTGCTGTCGCAGCCCGATCGGCTCCGTCGCCTGCTGCTCGACGCCAACCGTCCGGTGCAGTTCGTGTTCGCCGGCAAAGCCCATCCCGCCGATCAGCCCGGCAAGGACATGATCCGCGAGATCGAGCTGTTCGCTCGCCAACTCGAAGTCGGTAGTCGTGTCGTGTTCCTGCAGGACTACGACATGGCGGTCGCCCGCACCATGTTGCACGGCTGCGACGTGTGGCTCAACAACCCGCGCCGGCCGCTGGAAGCCTGCGGCACGAGCGGCATGAAGGCTGCGCTCAACGGCGTGTTGAACTGCAGCATCCTCGACGGCTGGTGGGACGAGTGCTACGACGGGACAAACGGCTGGGCAATCCCTTCCGCCGACGACGACGCCGACGTGGGTCGCCGCGATCAACGCGAAGGCACGAGCCTGTTCGGTCTGCTCGAGCGCGAGATCGTTCCGTTGTTCTACGACCGCGACGCCCACGGCGTCCCAGTGCAGTGGATCAACAAGATGAAGGACAACTGGCGCTCACTGGGTCCATTCGTCACCGCAGCACGCATGGTGCGGGACTACACGTGCGCGCTCTACGAGCCGGCAGCGGCCAGCGCGACCACGATGTTCGGTGACGGCGCGGTGCGAGGCAAGGCGCTGTCGCACTGGAAGCAGCACGTGCTCGGCACGTGGGCTGACGTGAAGGTGGTCGATCTCGACATCGACACCGCAGCAGCGCACGAGGGCGACGAGCGACAGGTACGGGCGCATGTCGAGCTCGGCGGTCTCGACGCCGGCGGGGTCACCGTGCAGGCGTTGCACGGCCCGATCGACTCGACCGGCTCATTCGTCACCACCCCGGCAACGGTCACGCTGCAACCCGCCGACGACGGTGCGTTCGAGGGGACGTATTCCGTCGGTGAAGCAGGGCCGTATGGGGTCACGGTGCGAGCCGTGCCACGACATGACGATCTGATCAGCCCGATGGAGATGGGGCTGGTCGCCTGGGCCGACTAGG
>JAYVOI010000136.1:0-11899 GCA_043758005.1 Ilumatobacteraceae bacterium | reverse complement strand
ATCAGAGATCATCGTGCTGACCGGCCAACCGATCGGCGAGCCGGTCGCCCGCTACGGACCGTTCGTGATGAACACCGACGACGAGGTACGCCAGGCGTTCATCGATTTCGACCACGGTCGCTTCGGCAGTCCCACCGACTGACGCACGGCTCATCGTCGAAGGGCACTGCCCTGCCAGACTGACCAACATGCCCGACGCGCCGAGCTCACGCCAATCAGTACGAGTCGGGCTGGTCGGCACCAGTTGGTGGGCCGAGGCGATGTACCTGCCCGCGCTCGCCGATCATTCGATCGGCACGATCACGGCACTCTGCGGGCGCGACCTCGAGCGCGCCAAGAGTGTCGCTGCCAGCTGGCAGGTGGCCCACGTGTACGACGACTGGTCGACGATGCTGGCGGGTGGCGAGATCGATGCCGTGATCATCGCCACCCCCAATGAGACGCACTACGACATCACCATGGCCGCGCTCGAGCGTGGACTGCCCGTACTGTGCGAGAAGCCACTGGGCATGAGCGTGGCGGAGGCCCACGAGATGGCCGGCGCGGCACAGCACCGCAACGCGATCACGATGGTCCCGTTCACCTATCGCTTCATGCCGACCAACCAGTTCATCAAGCAGCTCATCGTCGACGGCTACGTCGGTCAGCCGTACCACCTCAGCATGCGCTACTTCGCCGGCTATGCGCGCGACGGCGCCTACGTCTGGCGGTTCGACGAAGAGAAGGCCGGTGCCGGCATTCTCGGCGACCTCGGCTCGCATTGGCTCGACATGGCGCGGTGGTTCCTCGGCGAGGTCACCGCGGTCAGCGCCCACCGCGACAGCTTCGTACCTCGCGAGCCACGACCCGACGGCTCGAGCTACACCCAGGTCGAAGACAGCGCGGTGATCCTTGCGCGGTTCGAGTCCGGTGCCTCGGCCACCTTGCAGGTCAGCGCAGTGTGTTGGGAGGGCACGCCGTTCGGGCAGATCCACGAACTCGATCTGCATGGCAGTGGCGGGACGCTGCACGCCGTCAACGACTGGGACACCGTGCAGGAGGTCCGAGGACTGCGCGCCGGACAACCTGGACCAGCGCGCGTGCTGCCGATTCCCGATGAGGCATGGCGTGGCGCCCCGCGCGACAACGTCCACGACACGTACCGCCACATCTTCCGTCGCACCGAGGCCATGACGCGGCAATGGGTCACGGCAATCGCTGACGGGCAGCAGGTCCAGCCCGATTTCGCGGTCGGCGCCAGGGTGCAGGAGCTGGTTGCCGCTGCCATCACAAGCGCTGCGACCGATGGCTCCTGGCAATCCGTCCCGGCCAGCTGATCGCGACCCTCCTCCAGTCCTCGCACGGTGAGATTCGCCATGCGGTGCTCCGTGTGGAGTGTTTCGGGATACCCACGTGGGCCTCGAACACTCCACACCAGCCGTGTGGAGTTCTTGGCGCGCACCTGGGTACCTCGAAACACTCCACAGCTCGGCCCCATTCGCAACCCGCTTGCTAGCGCTCGCTGAGGGCGTTGCTGGCCCGCCATGCGGCTTCCGCACGGTCCAGCCGCTCGGTGGCAACACCGCGAAGACGGATCGCCACTCCGGCGACCAGCACGTTCATCAGCGCGAGCGTGCCGACGTGGCTGTCGAACGGGCCAGCGCCCGCGGCAGTCACGACCAGCGTGCGCTGCGAACACGCCGCGACCGGCGACAACACGCTGTCGGCGATCGACACCGTCCATACACCGGCCTTGGCGGCCGTGCGCGCTGCATCCACGAGCCAGCGGTCGTAGCGGCGGAGGTCGAGCGTCACGAGCACGTCGGTCTCCTCCATCAACGCCACGGTGCGCCGCACTGCGACATCGTTGCCGTCGATGATGGCCACCTGCGAGCGAAGCGCTGCGAGGTCTCCGACGAACTGCAATGCAACCCCGAGCGAAGCATCGCCCGACAGCACGTGCACGCGGCGAGCAGGATCGGCGAGGTGCTCGACCACGTCGGCGATGGCGACCTGGTCGATCTCGCCCAGCGTCGTCTGCACGTTGCCGACCTCGAGTTGCAGATGACGGCTGAGCGAGTCGTGCACCGCCGGATCACGGATTCGTTCTGCGGCCGGCCGCAGCTGGTTGGCAAGATCCTGTTGCACCGATGCCTGCAGCGAGCTGAACCCCTCGAAGCCGAGCTTGGTTGCGAGCCGAACCACGGTGGCCGCTCCCGAGCCCGCTCCCTCGGCCAGATCGGCGACCGTCCCGAACGCCACGAGCTGCGGGTTCGCCAAGATGACCTCGGCGACGCGACGTTCCGCCTTCGTCAGGCTGGTGCTGGTCTTGCCAATGCGATCGGCTACTTCCACGGCCGCGGAGCATAGCGGCCGCCGCATTGCTGATCTGTTTGTTCCCGATATGATTTGGCATGGAATATTTCTTCCAATCGTCATCGTGACCTGAACGGACGGCAATGAGCACCCTGACACACCATGCACAACCGATCGCAGTCACGTCGCCCGCGTGGCCGGTGCAGCGGATCCCGACACTCGACTCCCACGTCGAGTCGTTCGTTCGCGCTGCCGGGCACGCCGCCCGGTCGTTGCCGCCCGTGGTGCATGATGCGCTCGTCGATTTCGCCGACAACGCCCACCAATCGGGTGCCCTGCTGCTGCGCGGCATGCCGGTCGGCGAGCTGCCGCCGACTCCTGCGACGCCGACGACCCCGGCCGACAAGGACTCGGTGAGCGAGTTCACGCTCTTGACAGTCGCCCGACGGCTGGGACAGCCCGTCGGTTACGAGCCGGAGCACGGTGGTGACCTCGTCCAGAACATCGTGCCCACGCGGGCTGCGGCGGATCGACAGGTCTCGACCTCGTCGAAGGTGCAACTGATGTTCCACACCGAGGCGGCGTTCCATCCGTACCGGCCGCGCTACCTGCTCCTGCTCTGCCTCCGGGGCGACACACAGGCTCGAACGACGTTGGCGTCGATCTTCGAGGTCTTGCCGCAGTTGCCATCCGACGTCGTCGACGTGCTCTTTCAACCCCGCTTTCGCACCGCCACCGACGAGAGCTATCTCCATGGCCGGGCCAGCGTGCTCGGAGAACCAATGGCGGTGCTGACCGGGGATCGTCACCGACCGTCCATGGTGTTCGACGCCGACCTGATGATCGGGATCGACGAAGCGGCCAACGAGGCCATCCGCCTCATGGGCGAAGCGACAGCGGCATGTCACACCTCGGTGGCGCTGGAGGCGGGCGACCTGCTGATCGTCGACAACGCCGTCGCTGTGCACGGTCGATCGCCGTTCACCGCCCGCTTCGACGGCTTCGATCGCTGGTTGCAGCGCACGTTCGTCGTCAGCGATCTGGCTGCGAGCGCGGCGGACCGCAGTGGCAGGGTCATCACGACCCACTTCGGCATGTGACCCCGACCGGGTCAGAATGGCGACTGTGAACCCCGACTTCGCTCAGCGCATCGCGACCATGCCGCCCGCCCCGCGTCGCGACTTCTCGAGCGACAACGCGGCCGGCGCGCATCCGGCGGTGCTCGAGGCGATCGTCGCAGCCAACAACGGTCATGCCGTTGCCTACGGTGCGGACCCCTGGACGGCCGAAGCGCAGGCCCGCTTCCGCGACATGTTCGGACCCACGTCGCAGGCGTTCCTGGTGTGGAACGGCACGGGTGCCAACGTGATGGCGCTGGCCACCATGATCCGCCCGGCCGACTTCGTCCTGTGCACCGAGTGGGCGCACATCTCTGTCGACGAGACCGGCGCACCCGAGCGAGCCCTCGGCGCCAAGATCGTGCCGGTGCCGGCGGTCGACGCCAAACTGCGACCCGAGCAGATCGAGGGCTTGGCACGGTTCCAAGGCGACATGCACCATGCTCAACCCGGTGTGGTCTCGATCACCCAGAGCACCGAGCTCGGCACCCTCTACACCGCCGACGAGGTCGCTGCCATCTGTGACGCCGCACACCGACTCGGCATGGTCGTGCACATGGACGGGGCGCGCATCGCCAACGCCACAGCGGCACTCGGCGGAACGCAGACGGCGTTGCGCTCGTTCACGGTCGATGCAGGGGTCGACGTCGTGAGCTTCGGCGGCACCAAGGCAGGGCTCGCCGGTGGCGAGGCCGTCATCTTCCTCAACCCGGCGCTGGCCGAGCGCGCCATGTACGTCCGCAAGCAGGTCAACCAACTTCCGTCGAAGATGCGCTTCGTCGCCGCCCAGTTCAACGCCCTGCTCGACGAGGATCGCTGGATCCTTATGGCCGAGCACTCCAATGCGATGGCCCAGCACCTCTACGAGGCGACATCGAACATCGCCGCCGTGGTGCACCGCGGCCCACCCGTCGTGAACAGCGTCTTCCCATGCGTTCCGCCCGAGGCGATCGCACCGCTGCAGGACTGGGCGTACTTCTGGGACTGGGACGCCAGCCGGTCGCAAGTGCGCTGGATGACGGCCTGGGACACCACCCTCGACGACGTCGAGCAGTTCGCCGCAGGGGTCCGCCACCTCCTCGGGTGAATTTCCTTGCAATCTACAATTGACTCTCCGTCAACGCCGACTTAGTCTGACAGTGCTGACCGATTGGGTGCCCTTGGGGGCGGTGCAGCACGTCTTGCAGTACCGCAGACAGTCGCACGAGGGGGTTCTTTATGGCCGCGGTGGAGATTTTCTTCCATCGAGTGCTCACAGACGATCGCTGGATGAACCAGGCAGCGTGCAAAGGGCTCACGCACCTGTTCTTTCCTCCACCCGCCGAACGGCCACAAGCCAGGGACCGGCGCGAGGCCGCGGCCAAGTCGGTGTGTGCCAGCTGCATCGTCCACAGCGCGTGCCAGGAGTACGCACGCACGAACCACGAGTACGGGTTCTGGGGTGGCGAGAGCGAAGACGAGCGCCACAGCGCCGGCTACCGCCTGATCGCACCGATCGGCGTACGAGCCCGCAACGTCAGCTAGTCGAGGGCCTACGATCGCCGCATGAGCGGCGCGTCCTCCCACCGCCAGGCTGTCGACGCGGCCTGGGCCGCGTATGGCGACGACCGAACCATCACTGCGGCCGACGAGGTCAGCGCCAACGTGTCGACGAACCGGGTCTACCGGCTGCACCTCGACGACGGATCCACCGTCATCAGCAAGGTGTCGTCGTACGGCTCGTACTTCTTGTTCGTCGAAGATCACGAACAGCTCAACCGCTGCGCAGGGTTGTTGCACGCAACCAGGTTCACCGGCATGCTGGCCGACATCTGGAGTCGAGACGGCCGCGTCTTCACCTGGTACGACCAGCACATGTGGGCCGTGTTCTACGACGACGTCCCGCGCCGCGACTCGCTCCCCCGCATCCTGTCGACCGCGCAGATCGCCAACCTGGCCACCGAGATGGCCGAGTTCCATCTGGCCTGCGCCGAGATCGCCCCGCTGCTGCCCAGTGCGTCGAAGACGATCAAGAGCGACGCGATCCATCTGCTCGATCTGCTGGAGAGCCCGTTCGCGCCGCGCAACTTCGATCTCCCGCCGGAAGCCATCGCCGTCTTGTGGAAGCACACCCATCGCTTCCTCGAGCGACTGGTGGAGGTCGGCTACGACGAATGGCCGAAGATCCCGATCCTGATCGACTGGAACCTCGGCAACTTCTCCGTCGACACACATACCGACGGCCGATTTCGCTTGTACAGCAGGTGGGACTACGACTGGTTCCGCATCGAACCGCGGCTGCTCGACTTCTACTTCCTGTCGCGCGTTTCCAGCAGCACCGGCGACCGCACACGGTTCACGTACGGTCCGCACACGCTGGTCGAGCCGTCGTTCCTCGCCTTCCTCGACGCGTACCGAAGCGTGTTTCCGATGAGCAACGAGGAGGTCGCCTTCCTGCCGGAGGTCTACCGATTCTTCATCCTCAACTACGTCGTGCGCGAAGGTGCCCGGTTCTTCCGTCACGACCTGTGCACCCAGTTCCGGCGCGATGCCGTGCGCAGCTACCTGCCGGCACTCGACACCCTCGATGTGAGCCCGCTACTGCAGGGTTAGCGCCGCCCAGCCGTCGAGCGTGCGCCGGCGAGTTCGTCGCAGGGGATGCAACGCTGCTTCGACGTGACCATGGCGATCCGCCAGCACACCACTGATGATCACGACGCCGCCAGGCGCAACGGCGCGGCGGAGGTCGTTGGCGAGATCGATCAGCACCGGCGCGAGGATGTTGGCCACGACGATGTCGAACTGGCCGTCGATGTCGGCCAGCGGCGTGTTCGACACCCCGATCTGATCGGCGACGCCATTCGCTTCGGCGTTGGCGCGGGTGACGGCGATCGAGGCCGGCGAAATGTCGATCGCAGTGGCACGCGCTGCGCCCAGCGCGCATGCGCCCACCGACAGGACGCCCGAACCACAGCCGACATCGAGCACGCGTGCTCCGTCGAACATCGCCGCGCGGATCGCACTCATGGTCAGCCTCGTGGTCGGGTGGTCACCCATCCCGAACGTCGAGCCCGGCTCGATTCGCAGCACCCGCACGCCGGCGCCGGGTTCGAACGCCACCCAGGCCGGGCAGATCACCAGATCGGCATTGATGAAGACCGGCGCCGCGTGCGCCCGCCACGTGTCGGCAACGGTCTCGTCGACCTCGACGATGCGCCACGACCACGGCGTCAACCGGTCGGATGCGGCCGCCATCGCGGCATCGCCATCGTCCCCCAACGACGTCCACAGCTCGACGTGGTCGGCCACGGATCGCTCCTCGATCGCAACGACACCCATCGACCACAGTGCATCGGAGGCGAGGTCGGCGTCGTCGCTGCCGACCGTGACCACCAGAGCGAGCACTAGTCGATGCGCCGCAGCTCGGCGCGGAACCGTGCTGCCCGTTCGACGTAGGTGACCACCCCGCGTTCGATGTCTTCGCGGCGAGCCCTGCCCTCCTTGATGACAGCCGGAGTGCCGACCGCCAACGCGCCGGACGGCACCACCATGTCGTTGAGCACCACCGCGTTGGCAGCGACGATCGCCCAACTGTTGACGATCACCCGATGGAGCACCACGGACCCGACCCCGATCAGGCACCATGGCTCGATCGTGCACCCCTCGAGATGCACCATGTGGCCGATCACGCAGTCGTCGCCGATGGTCGTGGGATCCTCCGGTGTCGTATGCACCACGCAACCGTCCTGCACGCTCGTGCGCTGACCAATGGTGATCGCTCCATCGTCGCCGCGCAACACCGCACACGGCCACACCGAGCTGTGCGCACCGATCGTCACGTTCCCGATCACGACCGCGTCGGGGTGTACGTAGGCATCGGGATGGATCGACGGAACCAGGTCACCAAGGGCATAGAGGGGCACGGCTTCCCACCGTAGTGAGCATTCACTTCGCAGCGACAACTGCGCTTCACGGTGGAGCGAAGCGGCTCGCGCCAGATACCGTTGCGGACCTATGTCCCGAAGGATCGAAATCGAGCTCACCAGCGCGCGCCCGGATGGTACCTGGACGTGGCGCGCTGCCGGGGCCAGAGTACCCAAAGGGGTGCTCGACGGCTCGTTGCTGCCCGGTGGCGCCAAGATCGGGTCCGTGCTCAAGGCCGACGCGGAAGTCGAGCTCGATGGCATGACGATCCTGTCGGTCTCGACCGGCAAGGAGAAGGCCGAGAAGTCCGGACTGCTCGATCTCATCCCCAGCGACAAGCCGTTCGAGGAGGTCACGCAGCAGCTAGCTCGACGCGAGCGCAGCGACCGCGGAGATCGTGGAGATCGCGGCGACCGTCCGCCGCGCCGAGACGGACCAGGTGGTGATCGGCGCCCCCGCCGCGACGGCGACCGTCCACCGCGCCGCGACGGCGCGACGACCCGCACCGACCGCCCATCGGGCGATCGCCCCGGTGGCGACCGTCCGGGTGGCAGCACACGGCCCGACCGCGGCCCGCGGCCCGAGCGTCGCACACGTCCCAACTTCACTGCGCCACCCGAGCTTCCACAGCGTCCGAAACCCAAGCGCCTCAAGCCCGGCCGCGCCCACCGCAACGCTGTGCTGGCCGACCTTCCCGAGGAGCAGCGACCCGTCGCCGAGCGCGCTCTGCAAGGCGGGTTGCCCGCAGTGCGTCAGGCTGTCAACGAACAGAACCAGCGACTGAAGGCCGAAGGCAAACCAGAAGTGCCGGCCGGTGGATTGCTGTCGATGGCCGAAGGGCTGCTGCCGCGTCTACGGGTTGCCGAATGGCTGGACCGCGCCGACGCGGCGATGGCCGATATCGAGGAGCTCGACCTGCGCGATCTGCGCAGCGTCGTGGCGGCGGGCGAAGACCCGATGGTCGCTCGCGACGAGACGACGCGCACGGTTTCCGCCGACCTGAAGGCCGCGTTGGTCACCAAGCAGGAGAGCGAGTTGGCACTGTGGTTCGAAGACATCGACGCCGCTGTTGGTGTCGGTCGTGTCATCCGGGCCCTGAAGCTGTCGTCGCAACCACCGAAAGCCGGTGTTCGCTTCCCGTCTGAACTCGCCATGAAGCTGGCCACAGCCACCACGGCCAACCTCACTGCCGAGGCGCTCGCTGATCGGTGGGTCGCCGTGCTCGAAGCCGCCGCGTTCTCTCCGGTACGCAGCCACATCCAGCCGACGGCCAAGCCGACACAGACGTCCGACGAACTGCTGGCAACGGTCAAGCGCGTTGGCCCCCTGCTGCCCCAGGTTGCCGCCTTGTTCGAGATCGAGGTCACCCAGGGCGCTTCGGCTCCCAAGCCCCTGCGTCCGACCCGACCCGCTGCCCCGAAGAAGGCGGCGCCCAAGGCACCCGCGCCGCCGAAGGCGGCAAAGCCGGCAACACCCGCAGCGGAGCCGGCGCCACTGCCTGCTCCCGAGGAGATGCTGGTCGTCGAGCAAATCGAGCCCGCCGCTGCCGAGGAAACCCCGGTCGTCGAGGAAACCCCCATCGCCGTCGAGGAGACCCGCGCCGTCGAGGAAACCCCCGTCGCTGAGGAAGCCCCCATCGCCGTCGAGGAAGCCCCTGTCGCTGAGGAATCCCCCGTCGTCGAGGAAGCGGCCGCTGATGTGCCGGACCGGCCTGAGGCCACCGAGGTCGGCGACCAACCCGTCGCGGGCTGACCGATCCCGCGAAGTGTGCACGTTGGATGCGCACACCCCGCACCGAACCTGCACACTTCACGCCAGGAGCGGGCTGCAGCGTGATGGGTTCGCATGGCCGGGGTGCGCGCCCGTACAGTCGCCGGCATGTCCGACATCGTTCTCTACGAACCCCGGGGCCGCATCGGCCTGATCACGCTGAATCGCCCGGAGGCGCGCAACGCCGTCAACGGTGACGTCGCCGCAGGCTTGGAAGCGGCGATCGACCAACTCGAGAGCGACCCCGAGGTGTGGGTGGGCATCCTGACAGCGAACACCGATGGCCAGGAGCGGCCGGTCTTCAGCGCTGGTGCCGACCTCAAGGCGATCAATTCGGGTCAGGCCGGATCACTGAACACCCAACGCGGCGGATTCGCCGGATTCGTGTATCGCGACCGCAACAAGCCGGTGATCGTTGCGGTCGATGGCCTCGCCACAGCCGGCGGATGCGAAATCGTGCTCGCCGCCGATCTGGTCGTCGCAACGACCCGCTCGGCCTTCGGGCTCGCTGAGGTGAAGCGCAACCTCATCGCCGGTGCGGGCGGGCTGTTCCGCCTGCCGCGAGCAATCGGACGATCGGCGGCGATGGAGGTGATCCTCACCGGCGAGCCACTTCCCGCCCAACGCGCCTACGAGCTCGGCCTGGTCAATCGCGTCGTTGAGCCAGGTCAGGCCGTCGAGGCTGCGATGGCGCTCGCCGAGCAGATCTGCGCGGCAGCTCCCTTGGCAGTGCGAGCCAGTCGCAAGGTCGTCCTGGCCAGCGCGTTCGAGGATGACGAGACGCTGAAGAAGATGACGAATGACCAGTTCGCCGCAATCCTCGCGTCGGAAGACACCAAGGAAGGCTTGACTGCGTTCATCGAGAAGCGACCGCCGAACTGGCAGGCCAGGTAGCAGATCCGTCAGAGACGAGTCGACACGATGATCTTGCGAGCGGTGATGCCGGCGCGTTCGTAGAGGTTCTTGGTCTCACGATCGCCGGGCAGTGCAAAGCCCTCCAGCGCGCTGCAGCCGTGTCGTTGTGCCTCTTGCCGAGCGGCCTCGAGCAATGCGTCTCCGAAGCCGAGCTCGCGGGCCTCGGGCTGCACGTAGACCTGGCGAACCACGGCGATGTCGCCGGTGACGGCCAACTCGAGATATCCGACCACGAACCCGTCGAGCTCGGCGACGCCGATCCAACGCGCGTGGTCCTCGATGGCCGGCGCCCAGTCACCGATCGCCGGTTGTTCGGCAAGCAGCGCTGCGCCGCCACGTTGGTCGATCAGATGGTGCCGTGCCGCAGCTTCCAGTTCGGCGAGTTGGGCAGCGTCGTTGAACTCGGCGGGACGGACGACCTCGTTCATCCCTGACCGCTCATCGCCGACCGTGCATCATCTTCGAGGGAACAGCGGGCACTCGTCGTCGCCGACCGGGCAGATCGGCGCGCTGTTGCGCACGAGCAGGAAGCAGCTCGGACACAGTTGCTCGTCGGCTCGCTTGGGTTGCAGGCGATCGCTCGACTCGCTGCGATCCTCGGGTTCGTCGTCCTCGTCGTCGCCACCGTCGTCATCGGCGGCAACCAGGCGGTCCTTCAGGATCGTGTCGAGATCGGCTTCGACATCGTCGGGGGCGATGATGTCGTCGTCGTCGTCCTCCTCATCGGTCGGGACCGATTTGCGGACGGGGCCATCCTTCTCGGTGTCTTCTTCCTCGTCGACGTCGACATCGGCGTCGGCATCGGCATCGGCATCGAAGGGATCCTCGATCTCACCGAATTCGTCGTCTTCGACGAGCGCCTCTTCATCGAGGTCCTCGTCGGTCAGCTCGGCAGGCTCTTCCTCTTCTTCGGTCTCTTCCTCGAACTCGTCATCGGGCCCAACCACCTCATCATCATCAGCCATCTTCGGTCCTTCATCGTCGTGCGGTAACCCTGGGCGCGGGCGGGGATACTACGGCGGCCAGCGACTGACCCTGCTTCTCCTCCCTGTGACAACGGTCACAAAGCGGCAGCTGTCACCTCAGGATTGGCCCCGGCGAGCCTCGGCACGGCGCTCGGAATCGAGCCGCTCGAGCTCGGGGGCCTCCATCGTCATGTGGATCATCGCTTCCGCGATCGCCCGATGTCCGGCCTGCTCACCGATCAGTCGGTGCATCTCCAGGGCGACCTGGCGATAGGCCGGGTGCCCCTGCGACGACGACCGCAGTTCGAGCATGTGGACGGCTTCGCGCGCATTGAACTGCATCGAGTACCGCAACCGGTAGGCCATCGAGACGGCATAGCTGGCCTGGTGCGGGAAGTCGTCCTTCAGCAGATCGAACAGCGCCGCGGACCGGGCCATTGCATCGTCGAAGATCTCGGTCAGACCCGCCTCGTCGATGAGGCTCGGGCGCACATAGCCATGATTGGGCGTCAGCGGCTGCCACTCGATGGTCAGCAAGCGATGCCGCTGCAGGTCGCGGAATGCCCCATAATCGCTGAGCACGTCGAATCGATAGTCGATGCGTTCGAAGGCGCGACCGGGCTTGTGGCGACGATTCTCGCGTTCGCCGACGTACGCCCGGATCAAGGCGAGCCGCTCGGTCGGCCCGAGGGTGCGAACACGCTGGAGCAGTTGGGCTTCGGGCAGGTTGGTGTGCGTGTAGCAGATCGCCGCAAGCAGCTTGTCCTCGGCATCGCGGTCCCAGTCGACGAGTTGCACCGACGGGGCGGGCTCGACCGGGGTGCCGCCGAACAAGGAGTCGACCAGTTCGGCTGTCCGCTCGCGAGTCGTCGACAGGTAGTTGGTCCAGCGCCCGCCGCGATCGGCCAGATCGACACGGCGAAGGAAGCTGGG
>JAYVOI010000135.1:0-11907 GCA_043758005.1 Ilumatobacteraceae bacterium | reverse complement strand
ATCGCTTGCCCTGAATCGCATCGCCGCACACGGTACCGTCGGGGCGACATGGGAACAGGCGACCGAATCAGGCTGGTGGTGTTGTTCGGCGGTCAATCAGCCGAACACGACGTCAGTTGCACCACCGCCGCACATGTGTTGCGTGCGGCCGATCCAGCCAAGTACGAGATCACCCCGGTCGGCATCTCTCGCGACGGCTCATGGGCAATCGCCGAAGGCGCCCGCGCCGCGCTTGCCGCCGGGCCCGCCGAGCTGCCGGGCCGTCTCGATCCGACCGGCACGGCGATCATGCCCGCCGATGTGATCACCAGCACCACCCGCACCGTGGTCATGCCGCTGTTGCACGGCCCGATGGGTGAGGACGGAACGGTCCAAGGATTGCTCGAGCTCGCCAACATCGCCTACGTGGGGTCGGCAGTGCTGGGGTCGGCGCTGGCGATGGACAAGGCGATGGCCAAGCAGGTCTTATCGGCGAATGGTGTTCCTCAGGGCCGGTATCGATCATTTCGGGCGCACGAGATCACACCCGGATTACCGGCTCTCGTGGCCGAGGAGCTCGGCCTGCCGCTGTTCGTCAAGCCTGCCAACATGGGTTCGTCGGTCGGTGTGTCAAAGGCCAAGACGGTCGAGGCAGTGCGCGACGCGATCGAGACGGCGCTGACGTACGACGAATGGGTGGTCATCGAGGAGGCGATCACCGGGCGAGAGATCGAAGTGGGGGTTCTCGGCAACCTCGAGCCACGGGCCAGCGTCGCCGGCGAGATCGTGCCGGGTGCCGAGTTCTACGACTACGCCGACAAGTACCTCGACGGCGCCTCACAGGCACTGGTGCCGGCTCCGCTGACACCGGAGCAGAGCGACACGGTGCGGGCAATGGCGGTCGAAGTGTTCAAGGTGCTGCGCTGCGAGGGACTGGCGCGCGTCGACTTCTTCTTCGAGGAACACGGCCGCGGGTTCCTGTGCAACGAGGTCAACACGATGCCGGGATTCACCCCCATCTCGATGTATCCGAAGCTGTGGATCGCCAGCGGTCTCCCGTACTCCGAATTGATCGACGAGCTCGTGCGGCTGGCAATCGAACGGCACGGTCGGCAGCGGCGCAACACCACTCACTGAGCCGGCAGCGTTGCGGCTACCGTGCTGGCCGACGCCGTGAAACCGGATGAACGACGACGCCGAGGGGTTGCCATGAGGGGCGCTATGAGGGATTGGACCGAGTTCGGGCTCCGGCCGCTGCCGGCGATGTCGGCCCGCTCGCGCGTGGTTGCGGTGCCCCCGATCCAGGGGGCGATCGACGCGCTCTACGCCGAATGCAACGCCGCGCTGGCAGTGCCGCTTCGCGGGATCACCTCCGATGGCAACGTGGTGCCCGGTCTGTTCGGCGTGCAGCGCGGCACGATCGACACTGCGCCGATTCGAGATGCTGCGTCTGCGTTCATCCAATCACTCGACCCGGCCGTGCGCGCCACCGTGACCTTTCCGCTCGACGGTACGGAGCGTCGCGATTGGTTCAACGTCCACATGAACTTCTTTCGGCACGGCGTGATGCTCGAAGACCTACCGACGGCACAGCGCGAGTTGGGCCTTGACATGCTGCGCGCCACGCTGTCGGCCCGCGGGTTCACCCAGGTCCGCAACATCATGCGCCTCAACGAGGTGCTGGCTCAGGCAAGTGGGAGCCACGACGAGTTCGGCGAGTGGCCGTACTTCATCTCGATCTTCGCGACACCGTCGGCCGACGAGCCGTGGGGTTGGCAGTTCGACGGGCACCACATCAACGTCAACTGTTTCGTGTTCGGCGACGAGATCGTCTTGACACCGACGTTCATGGGCTCGGAGCCCTGCAAGGTGACGTCGGGCCCCTTCGCCGGCATCGAGGTCTTCGGACCCGAGCAGCAGGTGGGCATCGACCTGATCCGGTCGCTCGATGCGACCCAACACGACACTGCGGTCATCTATCCGTCGATCATGCCCGGCACGTTGCCGAAGCACCTCGAGCACTGGATCGACGGGCGCATGCAGGCCGGGGCGTTCAAGGACAACATCGTGCTGCCGTACCAAGGGCTGCGAGCCGATTCGCTGACCGACGGTCAGCGACGCTTGCTCCGGAGCGCCATCGGCACCTACATCGGGTGGGGTCGCGACGATCACGCGGTCGTGCGCACGGCCGAGGTCGACGCACACCTCGACGAAACGTGGTTCTCGTGGTTCGGCGGCACCGGCGACGAGGCTCCGTTCTACTACCGCATCCACAGCCCCGTCGTGCTCATCGAGTTCGACCACCACCCCGGTGTCGTGTTCGACAACGAGGAGCCGACGCATCATCACATCCACACGATCCTGCGCACCCCCAACGGCGGCGACTACGGCAACGACCTGCTCGCCCGTCACCATGCCGAGTTCGACCACTCGCACGCCGACCACCACCACTGAGACCACGACCACCGACACCAGGCACCGAATATCCGGTGCAACCGGAGATTCGGTGACTTGACTCACCAGTCAGGGGGCGAGCGCGGCGCGCAGGAAGGCCAGCAACTCGTTCCGCAACCGGCGAAGACCCGCGGCGGAAGGTTCCCACCCGACCACTCGGAGCGCCTCCGGCTCGGTTGCGATGCCGGTGACCGTGGCGTAGCACAGCGACGCCACCAGCCGCGGGTCGGCCTGCCGCAGCCGCCCGGCATCCATCTCGTGCTGCAGGAAGGCCACGGCGCGTTCGACCAGCGGGGCGAGGTCGGCGGTCAGTCGCTCCCCCGCCGCCGCGGGCAGGCGGCTGACCTCGCGGATCAAGCCCAGCAACGCCGGGCGCCGCACCGCGGGTCGGAACACGGCCCGGATCACTGCCTCGATGCGGTCGAGAGGATCGTCGGTGGCCGCGCGGACAGCCGCCTCGATCACCACCGACAACTCGTGTGCCGCGGACACCAGGACCGCCCGCACGAGATCGTCCTTGCTGGGGAACCAGTACAACAACGTCTGCTTGGCGACCCCGACTTCGGCGGCGATCATGTCCAACGACACGGCATCGACGCCGCGCCTGCCGAACAGGTCGGTGGCAGCATCGAGGATCCGGTCGCGGGTGGGCATCTTCATACGTCTCTACCAAATGGTAGACGAATGTGCTAGACACGTGTCTGAATGATCCGTCAGAACCTTGCCAACAAGCGCATTGCCATCACCGGAAGCACCGGGTTCGTCGGCACCGCTCTGGTGGAGCGGTTGCTGCGGGCCGTCCCGGAATGCGAGCTGGTGCTTCTGGTGCGACCCAGCAAGCGCCACGACGTGACCGAACGAGTGCGGCGCGAGATCTTCAAGAACGATGCGTTCGACCGCTTGCGCGCCGAGCTCAAGGACCCGGCGCTGCATCCGGATGGCGAGACGTTCGAGGCGATGGTCGCACGACGCGTTCGAGCCGTTGCCGGCGACGTGAGCTCCGACGGGCTCGGCCTCAGCGACGTCGATCGCCCCACGTTCACCAGCTGCGACATCGTCATCCACTCCGCGGCAGCGGTCGCCTTCGACTCGCCGCTCGACAGCGCCGTAGAGATCAACCTGCTCGGTCCGACGCGCATCGCCGACACCTTGAATGCCGCCGGAGTCACGCCCCATCTCGTCGCCGTCAGCACGTGCTACGTCGCCGGCAACCGCCGCGGCAGCGCACCAGAGGAACTGGTCAGCGAGGGCCCGTTCGACCTCGGCCTGAACTGGCGCAAAGAGGTCGCCGCAGCACGACGGCTGCGCAGCGATACCGAAGCCATCAGCCGCCAGCCCGACAAGCTCACCCACTTCCGCAAGGAAGCACACAAGGAGCTCGGTGCGGCCGGTGCACCGGCGTTGGCCGCCAAGACCGAGAGCATGCGCGAGGACTGGGTCAAAGATCAGCTCGTGGAAGCCGGCCGGGCGCGCGCCGGCAGCGTCGGCTGGCCCGACGCCTACGCGTACACGAAGGCGCTCGGCGAGCAGGCGTTGACCGAGGTCAAAGGCAACGTGCCCGTGTCGATCGTGCGCCCGTCGATCATCGAGTCGGCCCTCGCCGAACCGTTCCCCGGCTGGATCCGTGGGTTCCGCATGGCCGAGCCGGTGATCCTCAGCTACGCCCGCGGCCTCCTGAAGGAGTTCCCCGGAGTACCGGAAGGAACGGTCGATGTGATCCCCGTCGACCTCGTCGTCGCCGCCATCATCGCCGTCGCTGCACTCGGCCCGGATGAGGCGCCACGCATCACTCACGTCGCAAGCGGCGGCATCAATCCGTTGAAGTACCAGATCCTGGTCGACAACGTGCGTAGCTGGTTCACTGAGCACCCGCTCTACGACGCCGAGGGACAACCGATCGTTGTTCCTGAATGGCAGTTCCCGGCCCGCGGTCGTGTGAAGAAGCAACTGCAGCGGGCCAAGATGATGGCCGAGAAGACCGAGCGTGTGTTGCAGGCACTGCCGTTGCGCGGCAAGCAGGCGTCGTGGGCCGCCAAGCTCGACGAGACCAAGACCGACATCGATCGCGCCTTCCAGTACGTGCAGCTCTACGGGCTGTACACCGAGTGCGAGGCGATCTACCAGGTCGATCATCTGATGGCGATCCACGACGGTCTCGACGTGACCGACCAGGCCGATTTCAACATCGATCCGCGCAGCGTCGACTGGCCGACGTATGTCAGCACCATCCACCTGCCGTCGATCGTGCACCACTCGCGGGCCAAGACGAAGCCCGGCAAGAGTCGCAACGACCGCGCCGACCGACTGCGCCGCAGCGTGTTGTCCCCCGAGCGTCATGTGGCCGCGTTCGACCTGGAGAACACCCTCATTGCCAGCAACGTGGTCGAGAGCTACACCTGGTTGGCCACGCGGCGACTGAACGCGCCGGAGCGAATCCGCTACGTGCTGCGCACGCTGGCCGAGGCGCCCAGCCTGAGTGCCCTCGACCGCAAGGACCGCGGCGATTTCCTGCGCTTCTTCTACCGCCGATACGAAGACGCGCCGGTCAGTCAGATCGACGAGGACTCCAACGAACTGTTGACCAATTTGATCCTCACCAAGAGCTTCCCGCGCGGGATCCGCCGGGTGCGCGAGCACCGAGCCCTCGGACATCGAACCATCCTGATCACCGGTGCCCTCCACTTCGCCGTCGAGGGGTTGCGGCCGTTGTTCGACGAGATCATCGCTGCCGAGATGACGGTCAAGCCGGACGGCACCTACAGCGGTCACCTCTCGCAGGTGCCGCCCACGGGTGAGACGCGGGCCCAACTCCTGGCCGACTACTGCAGTGCCGAAGGGCTGAGGTTGGACGAATCGATCGCCTACGCCGACTCGACCAGCGACCTGCCGATGCTCGAAGCGGTGGGTTTCCCCGTCGCGGTCAATCCCGAGACCCGCCTCGCTGCGATCGCCCGCAAGCGTGGCTGGCTGGTCGAGCACTGGTCGAAGGCCGCCGGAGGCCCTCGGCCGCTGCTGCCGATCGGGCCGCTGTTGACCGAGCGCGAACGCGGGCGGAAGTTCGCATGAGGCTGATCTTCGACCGCAAGCCGTTGAAGTTCGCCGCGGCCCGGCTGGCGGGAACGCTGGCACCGGGCCGAGGCGCCGCAGTGGGTCCCTTGAAACTCGAGCCGAACGAGCCCCTGCCGCTGCCGGGACCCGACTGGGTGCGCCTGACGCCGCGACTGTCGGGCATCTGCGGCTCCGACCTGGCCATGATCGACGGCACGGCCTCGGCGTACTTCGACCCGCTGGTCAGTTACCCGTTCGTGCCCGGGCACGAGGTCGTCGCCATGACCGAACGCGGCCGGCGGGTGGCGCTCGTGCCGGTGCTGTCGTGCGTGACCCGCGGCATCAACCCGGTCTGCGCGCAATGTGCGGCCCGCCGGACGAACCTGTGCGAACGTGCCGCCTTCGGTCATCTCGAGCCGGGACTGCAGAGCGGTTTCTGCACCGACACCGGTGGTGGCTGGAGCACGTGGATGGTGGCCCACACCAGCCAACTGGTCGACGTGCCCGACGACCTCACCGACGAGGCCGGGGTGATGATCGAGCCGACAGCGTGTGCCGCGCATGCCGCGTTGCGATACGAGGGTCACGAGACCGTGATCATCGGCGCCGGAACCGTCGGGTTGCTGACCCTGGCTGCAATCACGGCAACGCGCGACAAGGATCGCAGTGGCCCACTGATCGTCACCGCGAGGTACGCCGAGCAGCGCCGGTTGGCGAAGGAGTTGGGCGCCGACGTTGTGTGCACGCCCGACGAACTGCCTCGCTGGGTCCGCTCGGCCACGAAGTCGATGGTCCTCGCCGACCAGTTGACATCGGGGTTCCGCAACGTCATCGACTGCGTCGGGTCGAGCGAATCGTTGCGGCAATCGCTGCGCGTCGTGGCCCCCGGTGGCGAAGTGCTGCTCGTCGGCATGCCCGGCAACGTGTCGCTGGAACTGACCTCGCTGTGGCATCGCGAGGTCGGCATACGCGGGTGCTATGCGTACACCCGCAACGACTTCATTGCAGCCATCGAAGTCGTGCGACGCTTCGACCTCGGCCGACTGGTTTCGGCTACGTATCCGCTCGACGACTACAAGGACGCAATCGCCCACGCCGCCTCGGCCGGTCGCCGAGGCGCCGTCAAGGTCGCCTTCGATATGAGAGAGAACTGACTATGCCTCGTCCTGGATTCGTCCTCGAAGTGGATCGCTCCACTCCCCCGATCATGTTCTGGCGCGGCGAGAACTTCAGTCTCGAGAAGCTCCCTGCCGGGCGCAGTCGCGTGATCTATCCGCCCGAACCGCTCGCTGCGATCGAAGACATCGACGGCGCGATCCGCGCCGCGCTGCTCAATCCGCACGAACAGGATCCGCTGCCCGCCCAACTGTTCCCCGGTATGAAGTTGACGATCGCGTTCGACGACGTCAGCCTGCCGCTGCCGAAGATGCGCACGCCCGACAATCGTCAACGCGTGATCGAGGCGGTGCTCGACCTCGCGGCCGACGCCGGAGTCGACGATGTGCACATCATCGCTGCGCTCGGTCTGCACCGTCGCATGCACGAGTACGAGTTGCGGCACGCGCTCGGCGATCGGGTCTACGACGCGTTCCACCCGCGCGGCACGTTGTACCAGCACGACGCCGAGGATCTCGACAACCTCACGGTGATCGGCACGACACCCGAGGGCGAGGTGTTGGAGATCAGCAAGCGTGCGGCCGACAGCGACCTGATCGTGTACGTCAACATCAACTCGGTGGCGATGGACGGCGGCTGGAAGAGCATCACCACCGGCCTCGCCAGCTACCGCAGCCTCAGCTTCCACCACAATCCCGAGACCCTGCAGAACACTCGCAGCCTGATGGACCGACACAAGAGCGAGCTGCACAAGAGCGTGTGGCGCCTCGGCAAGATCATGCGCGTCCACGGCCCGCGGGTGTTCCAGATCGAATCGACGTTGAACACCGACATGTTCCCGTCACCGTTCGACTTCCTCTCCAAGCGCGAGTGGGAGTGGAAGGCCAAGGATCGCGCCACGTTCCTCGCCACGACCAAGTCGCTCAGCCGCACGCCGACCCGCTTGGCGCGCCGGATCTTCCACAACATCGAAGGCCCGCACCAGATGACGAGTGTGCAGGCCGGCGACACCGAGGCCGTGCACAAGATCACCCTCGAGTGGGTGCACAAGCAACAACTCGTCGAGGTGCACGGCCAGACCGACATCTTGACCCTCGGCATCCCGTACGTGTGCCCGTACAACCCCGACGGGATCATGAATCCGGTGCTCGTGATGTGCATGGGATTGGGGTACCTGTTCAACATGTATCGCAACAAGCCGTTGGTGCGCGAGGGCGGCGTGATCATCATGACCCACCCCACGTACCGCGAGTTCCACCCGGTGCACCACCCGAGTTACATCGACTTCTTCGAGCAGGTCCTGGCCGACACCACCGACCCGGTGGCGATGTCGCTGAAGTGGGAGAAGCAATACGCCGAGGACGAGTGGTACCGCCACCTCTACCGCACCGGCAACGCCTACCACGGGGTGCATCCGTTCTACGCCTGGTACTGGGGTGCACACGGCCTGCAACACGCCGGCAAGGTGATCATCGTCGGCGGCGACTCACCGACGGTTCGCCGCCTCGGCTTCACCCCGGCATCGACGATGGACGACGCCTTCGAGATCGCCAGCGATGTGGTCGGCCGTTCGCCGACCATCAGTCATCTGCACGTACCGGCCCTCCTGGTGGCCGACGTGCAATGAGCGAGTTGGCATGAGCAAGCGCACGGTGCCGTACTCGCTGACCGGGCTGCGCCGCGCCGCACGGCTGGGCGATGTTGCCAGCGCGACCTTGCAGCGCGCCCTCAAGCCGGCCCGCAACGTCGGGTTCCCGTACCGCAAACCCAGCGTTCCCAAAGGCATGGTCGTCCCGCTCGAACCCTCGAAGCTCGGCGCCAACTTCGAGACTGCGTGGGCCCGCCGAGGACCGGCCAAGGCTGCCCGCAAGGCGATCACCAACGGCCCACTGCGGCTGGTGGTGCACGGTCTCGCACGGCCGGAGATCTGCGGCATCGACCGGCTCGAAGACCTCCGCGCTCGCGAGGAGCCACCGCCGTTGATCTTCGCGCCGACGCATCACAGCCATCTCGACACACCGCTGTCGATCATCGCCATTCCCGAGCCATGGCGATCGAAGCTCGTTGTCGCCGCTGCCGCCGACTTCTTCTTCGACGCGCGATGGAAGGGCATCATTGCCGCGCTGTCGCTGAATGCAATCCCCATCGACCGCGAGGTCACCGGCCGCAAGACCAGCGATCAGTTGAAGCGGTTGATCGAGGACGGTTGGAGCCTGGTCATCTATCCGGAGGGCGGCCGCTCGCCCGATGGTTGGGGCCAGGAGTTCAAAGGTGGCGCCGCGTACCTGTCGTCACGGACCGGCGCGGCGGTCGTGCCGATGTTCATCGACGGCTCCGGGGCGATCTACGGCAAGGGGATGAAGCGGCCGAAGCCGGGCAAGACCAAGGTCGTGTTCGGCTCGCCGATGCCACCCGTCGAAGGCGAGTCGACGCGACGGTTCAATGCCCGCATCGAGGCGGCGGTCACCACCCTCGGCGACGAGGCGTTGACCGACTTCTGGACCTCACGCCGCCGCCGAGCAGCGGGGACCAACCCGAAGTTGACCGGGCCCGACTACAACGGTTGGCGACGCCAGTGGGCGTTGGCCGAGCATCGCAAGTTGGGCAAGGCCGGTGTGCGTCGGCGGCAGAAACGCCGCTGGCCCGACCTCGGCTGAGCCCGGTTCGGTCTGAACCCAGTGGAATGCCTCACGCCACCCCGGGTGGGCGCAGAACACTCCACGAGGAGTTCATCGCCTCCGCGACCAGGGCAGCCTCGCCTCCCGCCTCGGCCAGACCGCGGGCCGTCCCGGCGATGTCGGCCTCGGCTCGGTTCTGACTCAGTTTGCGCTTGGCCTGGATCGACGTGACCCGAACCTCGATGCCGACGATCGCCTTCAGCATGCTGGCGATGTAGTCGGGCGGTGCGTCGTCGACCGCCCACGGCGAGGCGAAGCGAGACTCGTGCCGCTCGGTCAGGCGGGTCACCAGCGCACGCTTCCACTCCGCATCGTCGTGCACGATGAACTCGCCGCTGATGTGCACGGTCTCGTAGTTCCAGGTCGGCACCACCTTGCCGTGCTCGGCCTTCGAAGGGTACCAGTTCGGCGAGACGTATGCGTTCGCTCCGGTGAAGATCGCCAACGCCTCGACGCCGGCGGAGGCATTGGCCCATTGCCGATTGGCGCGCGCCACATGACCGACCAACGAGCCGGAGCCGTCGGCGCTCGGTTCGTACAGCATCGGGAGGGGCGTGGCGACGAGGCCACCGTCGGTCATCGTCACCAACTGGGCCATCGGGTGGTCGACGAGGAACCGGGCGATGAACACTGGTCGCTCTTCGACGAACGCCGCTGGCGTGTACATCGTGCCGACTACAGCAGATCGGCGAGGGCCGACTCGAGCTTGGCGACGCGCTCTTCCAGTTGAGCGACGCGATCCGCCATGCTTCCCGCAACTGCGGACGGCATCATGGTGGCCGGGGCGGTGACGGGCTGGGACTCCTCAGCGATCAACTGCTGCCAACGCTGTTCCTTCTGACCCGGCTGGCGATCCAGCAACTGCACCAGCGCGCTCTCGGTCGCTAACGCATGCAGGCATGCATCGACCTCGGATGCCGACTCGAACGTATGCAGCCGCTCGGTTCTCGTCCGCAGCTCAGCGACCGTCTGCGGGCCACGCACGAGCAGCACGGACATGATCGCCGCTGCGTCAGGCTCGAGCCCGAACTTCTCGTCGGCGACCTGGCGGTACCGGGTCACGCTGCGACCGTGCGATGGATGGACGATGCGCACGAGGCCCTGGGTCTTCATCGAGGTGATCGATGCATCCACCTCGAACTCGTCGAGGGCCATGATCGGCTCCCGCGACGACGACTGATTACACGCCGACACCAGCGCATTCATCGACAACGGGTACTGATCGGGAACAGTGCGTTCCTTCTCCATCAAGCAGCCGAGCACTCGGCCTTCGATCACCGTAAGCATGCGTTGGAACCTACCGCCGCCTACGACGCGCTCTACCATGCTGGCGTGATCCGCCTCCGCCAGGTCGTCGTCGCCGCCCGTGACCTCGATGCGACCGTCGATCGACTGTGTACTCATCTGCAGCTCACCGTCTGCTTCAACGATCCCGGCGTTGCCGAGTTCGGCTTGCACAACGCCTTGATGAGCATCGGCGATCAGTTCATCGAGGTCGTCTCGCCCATCACCAAGGGTTCTGCTGCCGGGCGGCTGCTCGACCGACGCGAGGCTGACGTGACCGCCTACATGGTGATGTTCGAAGTCGACGACCTCGATGCCCGGATGACCGAGCTTGCCGGCGCCTCGGTGCGCACCGCGTGGAGCGGCGACTTCCCCAGCATCCGCGGTCGCCATCTGCACCCGGCCGACATCGGCGGGGCGATCGTCAGCTTCGACGAACCGCAGCCCCCGGGCTCGTGGCTCTGGGGTGGGCCGACGTGGCGCGCACATGCTGACAACTCGGTCGTCGGCGCCGTCGCCGGCTACACGATCGCCACGCCGGACCCGGCGGCGGTCACGACCCTGTGGTCGCAGTTCGGTCTACTCCGCAGCGTGCAATTCGTCGGGGGTAGCGGCTCGACGATCGACCTGACCGCCACGGATCGCGCCCGTGTCGGCGAAACCGTCCACCTCGATCAGGTCACCATCCGCTTGGTGTGACGCCCAGCCGCCACGATCTCATCGGGCGCGATATCGGTACTCTCGATACCGAAATCGAACCCGTTGATCCTGGTCGGGCGCACTGTGAGTACCCGCAGTACCGAAATCGCGCCCGACTGGGACCTAGTGCGAAACTGTGCGCGCCGGAACCGCGACGAATTCGTCGTGGGCGATGCGCACGGGGATTGCATCCCCTGGGAAACCGCGCAGCTCGATGCTCGTTCGCGTCCGCGTCATCGCCGCGGAGACGTGCGTGCGATGCAACACGTCACCGGTGAAGACCACGACGTCACCCACTTCCAGCGCAGGCCGGGTTCGCCGCGATGTGGGCCATTGCTGCTCGATCGCGACATCGGTGAGTTGGGTCGGTGAGAGCATGCGACCGACGTGATCGGTGACGAGTTCCAACCCCGGCGCGTCGATGCCGCACGGCGTCAGCGCGACCCAGCATGTCACCATCCGCGGCACCGCGTCATCGGGGACCGCCGCATCCCCGCCCACCGCAAAGTCGAAGCCGAGCGCGCCGTCCTGATGCCAGCTGTGCGGACGATGCCGAGGCGGAGCGGATCTCGGCGAGTACTGCCGGCGCACCCAGCACTGGTCGACATCGATCGCGACACGCGGCCCGAGAGCCTCCGCACACCGCTCC
>JAYVOI010000134.1:0-5156 GCA_043758005.1 Ilumatobacteraceae bacterium | reverse complement strand
ATGTGCTGATGCGTGGCCTGACGGTCGACGGTGACGAGATCGAGCTCGAGGCCAGTGAGTTGATGGGCAGGCTGTTCCAGCACGAGATCGATCACCTGCACGGCGTGCTGATGTTCGACCGCATGACGCCAGAGCAGCGCAAGGAAGCGATGATCGAGTACCGCCGCGTGCAGGAGCAGCCGGCGGCCGAGGCCCCGGAGCGTCGCCTGCGTCTGCAGTGACGCGCACTGCGCCACCGCGGCGGTTGGCGTACCTCGGTACACCCGAGATCGCGGTGCGCCCCTTGCGCGCCCTGGCAGCTGCCGGCTTCGAGATCGCGTTGGTCGTCACAGGTGTCGACAAGCGCAGGGGCCGCGGGTCCCAATTGATGCCGAGTCCCGTCAAGGCTGCGGCCCTCGAGATGGGTCTGGCGGTGTCGCACTCCGTCGACGATGTGCTGGCGGTCGACGCCGGCCTCGGCGTCGTGGTGGCGTTCGGCCAACTGATCAAGCCGCACGTGCTCGCCTCGGTGCCGATGGTCAACCTGCATTTCTCGCTGCTGCCACGGTGGCGCGGAGCTGCCCCGGTGGAGCGGGCACTCCTGGCGGGCGACGACGAAACCGGCGTCTGTCTGATGCAACTCGAAGAAGGGCTCGACACCGGCGCCGTCTACCGCCGAGAGGTCGTGCCCATCGGGGCGACGACCACCGCGGCCCAGTTGCGTGCCGAGTTGGTCGACAGCGGCACGCGGATGCTCGTGACCGAGCTGCGAGTCGGGTTGGATGAACCCCAACCTCAGGTGGGAACCCCGACGTACGCAGCGAAGATCCAACCCCACGAGCTGCGCATCGACTGGACGAGATCGCCCATCGAGCTCGATCGCCTGGTGCGGCTCGGCGGAGCGTGGACAACGCTGCATGGCCGGCGCCTGCGGATCGTCGCAGCCGAGCTGGCCGACGATGCGAGCCCACCGTCGAGCGAACTGCGAGGCGATCGCATCGGTGGCCTCCGGCTCCTCACGGTGCAGCCGGAAGGGAAGGCAGCGATGCCGTTCGGGGCATTTGCCCGGGGTGCACGTCTGGCAGAAGTCGAAGAACTGGCGGAACCGTCGGCCCCGACGTGACGTCTAACGTGACAACAAGGGAGGTTCGACGATGATCGAGATCGAGTCGCCGGATGTGCGTTCTCAGCGACGCGGGCGACGCGCAGTCGTCGTGGCCACCGCCGCGGCGCTGGTTGCCGGCACGAGCGGCTTTCTGCTCGGCCGTTCCACCGATCACGCTGGCCGCGGAGTGGGCGCGGTTCCGACCACGGAGGCTGCGCCGGCGGTCTCGTCGGCAACAACGTCACCCGTCGGAACGACCGAGACGCTGCCGACAACCACCGTGCTGCGTCTGCCCGCGGGTTCAGACGCAGCACAATCAGGCTCCGCCAAGACCGCCGGCGTCGCCGGTGGCATGTACGTCCCCAGTGCGTACGAAGAGCAGCAGATGAAGCTGATCGCGACGCGAACGACCCCCAGCGGCGTCGTCATGCGCGTGCACCTCAACCGGTATCAGGACAACCCGTACACGTTGGGCGGTCCGCCGGGGTGGCAGCCGGCCGCGTGGTGCTACCCACAAGGCGACCTGCGCGTCAGCATCATTGCTCCCGACTCGATCAACCTCGCGTACGCGGCGTGGTACGAGACCTTGAAAGACGGCTTGTCGGTGACGACCTTCGCCTCCGGATACCCCGAGGGCTCCCCGATCTTCGGCGCTCTCGCACAGGTCGACCCCGACGTCGCGCAGGTGACCATGACGACCGCGTCGGGCCTCACGGATTCCACGGCGCCGATCGACGGCCTTGCGCTGTTGGAGGTTGCCGGCGGCATCGAGCAAGACCTCACGTTCACGGTGACGAAGGCGGACGGGAGCTCGACCACCACACCCGTCGGTGAGTTGACAACGCCATATGCCACAGCGGAGTACCACGCCGCCTGCGATCCGCCTCCGCCAGCGTTACCCGAGGCCGGCGAGCAGCCGAGCGACCCGAACGCGACCGAGGCTTCGGTTCGCGCCAACTGGGCGATCGTGCACGACTTCGCCGGCGACGCGCAATCGCGTCGGTCGTACGTCGACGATGACACCGGCGTCGCCGAGGCATGGACAGCATTGCAGAATGGCGACTACGCCGACGCTGCGAAGGCATCGACCGCAGACATCGCCGAGTTGGTGTTCACCAGCCCGACCGAAGCCTGGTTCCGCTACGACGTCCTGACGCCCATCACCAACTTCTACGACCGATACGGCATCGCCCACCTGGGGGCCGATGGTGTGTGGATCTTCACCCGTCAGACGATCTGCCAGGACATATCGCTGGCACCAGGCTTCGGGTGCACACCACCGGTCGATGCGTTGCTTCCGCCGAGTGCTGCCGCCGATCCGAGGTACAACCCGCAAGTCATCACACCGGGAGATATCGTCGGCGATTGATGACCAATGCTCGACAGGTGGCCTATCGCTGCCTGCAGCGCATCGATCACAATGGGGCTTACGCCAACCTGTTGTTGCAGAGCGAGCTCGGCCGGTCGAAGTTGAGTGAGCGGGATCGGGGCTTCGTCACCGAACTCGTCTATGGCACGACGCGCATGAGGCGTGCATGCGACGCGCTGATCGATCGGTTCCTGGTCAAGGAACCGCAGCCGGCGTTGCGCACCCTGCTGCGGCTCGGCGCGTACCAACTCCACTTCGCCGGGGTTGCCGCGCATGCCGCAGTCGGCGAGACGGTCGAGTTGGCACCCAAAGCGGCGAGAGGATTCGTCAATGCGATCCTGCGGCGCGTCGGTGACACACCGATGGACTGGCCGAACGATGCGGTGCGGTTGAGCTATCCGGACTGGATCGTCGACCGGTTGCGCACCGAGCTGGGCGACGATGCCGAAGCGGCGATGGCGAGGATGAACGAGCCGGCGCCGGTCTCGGTGCGCGACGACGGCTACCGGCAGGATCTCGCATCGCAGTGGGTCGCCGCAGCAGTCGAGGCGGCACCGGGGGAGCGGGTCCTCGACCTGTGCGCGGCGCCCGGTGGCAAGGCCACGGCCATGGCCTCGAACGGCGCGTACGTGGTGGCCGCCGACCTCCAGATGCACCGCGCTCGATTGATCCAGGGCGTGCCCGTCGTCGTCGGCGACGCGGCCGAGCCGCCGTTCCGCGCTACGGGCTTCGACCGGGTGCTGATCGACGCACCGTGCAGTGGCCTTGGCGCGCTCCGGCGTCGCGCCGACGCCCGATGGCGGATCACCGAGGCCGATGTCGGCGAGCTCGCTGCGCTACAGGCCCGCATCATCGC
Organism: Ilumatobacteraceae bacterium; assembly: GCA_043758005.1. Classification (GTDB taxonomy): domain Bacteria; phylum Actinomycetota; class Acidimicrobiia; order Acidimicrobiales; family Ilumatobacteraceae; genus JAENVT01. The sequence goes on along the minus strand of JAYVOI010000134.1, from coordinate 1,847 downwards.
GGCCGCCGCGCCACTCGTTCGCCCGGCAGGTTGGTTGGTGTACAGCGTGTGCACCCTGACTGCCGAGGAGTCCATCGATCACCCGGTGCCCGCCGGCTTCGAGCCGATCGCCGAGGCTCCGTCGTCGGAGTGGCGTGCATACGGGCACGGTTGGCGCGTGTTGCCTCATGACCATGACACCGACGGCATGGTCCTGATTCGCTACCGTCGCACGGCATGAACGACGAGGCATTGCACGCCAAGGTGCTGACCGTCAGCGACGGCGTGATTCACGGCACTCGTGAGGATCTCAGCGGTGCTGCACTGGTCGACCAGCTCACCACGGCCGGATGGGTGGTCGTCGAGCATCGCGTGACGGCTGACGGTGTCGACAACGTCGCCAACAACCTGCGCGAGATGTGTGGCGGCTTCACCGGCTTGATCGTGTCGACCGGTGGCACGGGCTTCGCGCCGCGAGATCAGACACCAGAGGGCACCCGGCTGGTGATCGAGCGCGAAGCACCGGGCCTCGCGGAGGCGATGCGCTTGGTCAATCCGCTGGGCCGCCTGTCGCGCGGGATTGCCGGCGTCTGCGGGCAGGCCGTGATCTGCAACACGCCGGGTTCGCCGAAGGGATGTGTCGAGCAGCTCGGCGCGATCCTCGACATCGTCCCCCACGCGGTCCGCCTGCTCGCGGACTCACCCACGCAGCACTGAGCCGCGCCGCCGCGATCTGGGACCGATAGCCTGCTGCCGGTGTTGAGGCTGGTGTTGCCCAAGGGTTCGTTGGAGAAGGCCACGCTCGAACTGTTCGCCGCGGCCGATCTTCCCGTGATCCGTTCGTCGGCCGTCGACTACAAGGCCACCATCGACGATCCGCGCATCGCCGACGTGCGGATCCTGCGCCCGCAGGAGATCCCGATCTACGTCGCAGAGGGATTGTTCGACTTCGGCATCACCGGACGCGACTGGGTCGAAGAGACCGGCAGCGATGTCGTCAGCCTCGGCGAGTTGAAGTACAGCAAAGCCACGTCGAATCCCGTCCAGGTCGTCGCTGCGGTCGCCGCTGACTCGCCTGCCCAGCGCGTCGAGGACCTGCCCCAGGGTGTGCGGGTGACCAGCGAGTACCCCAAGCTGACCGAGCGGTACTTCACGTCGAAGGGCATTGCCGCCGACGTGCGGTTGTCGTACGGGGCGACCGAGGCCAAGATCCCCGACATCGCCGATTGCGTTGTCGAGATCACCGAGACTGGCCGGGCCTTGCGTGCCGCCGGGCTGCGCATCATCGACACCGTGCTGGTCAGCTATACGGAGATGGTGGTCAACAAGGCATCGTTCGACGATCCAGCGAAGCTGCATGCGATGAACCAGTTGATGACCCTGCTGCTCGGCACGCTCGACGCCCGCAGCAAGGTGTTGGTCAAGCTCAACGTCGACACCGATCATTTCCAGGGGGTGCTCGCCGTGTTGCCGTCGGCCAAGTCGCCGACCATCAGCGAACTCGCCGGCGGCGGATACGCCATCGAGTCGGTGGTCGAGAAACGAACGATCAACACGCTGATCCCCGAGCTCAAAGATGCCGGCGCCTCCGACATCTTGGAGTTGCCGATCAGCAAGATCGTTGCCTGAGCATGCGGGGCACGGTCATCTCCTTCGACCGCGTGGTCGGGCTCGGGGAGATCACCCGCGACGATGGGTGGATCGTGCCGTTCCACTGCATCGTGATCGCCGACGGCAGCCGCGACATCCCGGTCGGTATCGGCGTCGAGTTCGATCTGATGTGCAAGCTCGGCCGGTACGAAGCGGCGCACATCGTCTCGATATGAACGAGCGCGATCAGCGCATCCTCGACGTGATCCGCTCGTTGC
>JAYVOI010000133.1:0-26182 GCA_043758005.1 Ilumatobacteraceae bacterium | reverse complement strand
TGCTGAAGAACGCCGATTTCGACCAGATTCGCGATCCATAACACCTGGTAGATCGATCGGCGAATTGGCCCGATAGCCGATTTTCAGCACCCTGCTAGGGACGGATGACCCTGGTCAGGCCGATTCGCGCGGACGTACCGTGAGGTTGCGCGAAAGGAGAACGAGATGAAGGCGCTCGTTGTGTACGAATCGATGTTCGGGAACACCCGGCACATCGCCGAGGCGATTGCCGCAGGATTGTGTTCATCGGTCCCGACCGAGGTCGTGCTGGCCCGCGATGCCGGCGACGACGATCTCGAGGGCGTGGGTCTGGTGGTCGTCGGCGGGCCGACGCACGCATGGGGACTCAGTGGCACCCGCAGCCGCGAAGGCGCGCTCGCCGACGCAGCCAAGCATCCGGATCATCTGCTCGAGACCAAGCCCCTCGGACCAGGTGTCCGCGAATGGCTGCATGATCTCGACCGTCACCACGGCTGTTACGCCGCGGCGTTCGACACTCGGCTCGACAAGCCCACCGTGCTCACCGGCTCTGCGGCGCGAAAGATCCAACGGCGGTTGCACCGTGCCGGGCTCTCGACGCTGGCTGAGCCACACAGCTTCGTGGTGACCGGCATGGCGGGTCCGCTGGCGCTCGGCGAGATCGAACGAGCGACGCAATGGGGCCAGGCGTTGGGTGGCGCCTACGTCCAGATGACGGCAGCCGGGGCGAAGCCCGCGAAGATTGCCGGATGACACTGGCCGAACCGGGCACGCCCCCGATCTATCCAAGCCAGTGGGAGTGCGATGTGGTGCTGACCGACGGCGGCACCGCACACATCCGCCCCATTCGTCACGACGACATCGAGCAGCTGCGCGCCCTGCACGGGCGGCTGTCGCCGCAGTCGATCTACTTCCGGTTCTTCTCGCCGATCCCCAGGGTTCCCGAAGCCCAGCTCCATCGGCTGGCGGAGGTCGACTACCGAGAACGGTTTGCACTGGTCGCCGAGCTCGATGGGCTGGTCGTGGCAGTCGTTCGCTACGACAGCAGCAAGAGTGAACCAACCGCAGCGGAGGTCGCGTTCGTCGTCGAAGACGACCAGCAACGGCGCGGCCTGGCGACGGTGATGCTCGAACACCTCGCCGCAGTTGCGCGGAGCAACGGCATCGAGCGCTTCGACGCCGAAACGCTGCCCGACAACCGGGCGATGATGGATGTCTTCCGCCACGCAGGGTTCGACGTGACGAGCCACTTCGACGCGGGCGTCATCGACGTCAGCTTCCCCCTGGCGCCATCAGAGGTGCTCGACGAGCACATCGAGGAACGCGAACGACGAGCCGTCGTCGCCTCGATCAGCCGCATCCTGCGCCCCGCCTCGATCGCCGTCATCGGCGCCAGTCGTACTCCCGGGACCATCGGCTACGAATTGGTGCACAACCTCGTGCGCAGCGGCTTCACCGGCACCGTGCTGCCCGTCAACCCGCATGCCGAGTCGGTCAGCGGCATCCACGCCTATGCGAGCGTCGGCGACACGCCGACCCGTCCCGACGTGGCCATCATCGCCGTCCCCGCCGATGCCGTCGCTGCAGTGATCGCCGAGTGTGGCGCCGCCCAGGTGGGCGGAATCGTGATCATCAGTGCCGGGTTCGCCGAGCTCGGTGCCGACGGCCGTGCCGCCGAGTCCTCGCTCGTCAAGACCGCCCGGCGATACGGGATGCGCGTCATCGGGCCGAACTGCATGGGCCTGGCCAACACCGACCCCTCGATCCGGATGAATGCCACCTTCGCACCCGTCGACCCGATCCCCGGCAACGTCGCGTTCATGACCCAATCGGGCGCGCTCGGCATCTCGTTGATCGACGAGAACGCTCGGCGCGGGATCGGCATCTCCAGCTTCGTCTCGGTCGGCAACAAGGCGGACATCTCCGGCAACGACTTGTTGCAGTACTGGGAGGGCGACGAATCGACGACCGTGATCGCCTTGTACCTCGAGTCGTTCGGCAACCCTCGCAAGTTCGTTCGAATCGCGTCGCGCGTGGCCAGGTACAAGCCCATCGTCGCGGTCAAGTCCGGCCGCAGCCCGGCCGGTGTGCGTGGCGCCAGGTCGCACTCGGCTGCATTGGCCACCTCTGACGACGTCGCCGAGATGGTGCTCTCACGCGCCGGCGTGACTCGAGTGGAGACACTGGAGGAGTTGTTCGACACCACGCAGGCATTCGCCAGCCAACCGGCGCCGGCAGGACGTCGCCTGGCGATCGTCGGCAACGCCGGCGGCCCGGCCATCCTGGCTGCCGACGCCGCCGCAGCGCACGGCCTGCTCGTGCCGGCGCTCAGCGAGGCGACCCAGGCCCGATTGGCCGCCTTCCTGCCCCCGACGGCGGCCACCGGCAACCCGGTCGACATCGTCGCCGCCGGCTCGCCGGCCGCGTTCGAGCTGGCCCTGTGCGCCGTGCTCGACGACCCCGACATCGACGCCGTGCTGGCAATCTACGTGCCGCCCCTGCCTGATCGCGATCGGTCGATGGTCGATGCAATCGCCAAGGCTGCGGCCAGCCGGCCCGACAAGACGATGCTGGCCACGGTGCTGGCGGGCAACGAGACCGTGGAGCTCGACGGCGTGAAGGTACCGACCTATCGGTTCCCAGAATCCGCGGTGCGAGCGCTCGCCCACATGGCCCGTCGCAGCGAGTGGCTGCGGACCAACGACTCCACCGTGCCCGAGCAACTGATCGACGCCACACAGTCCCGCACGATCGTGTGCGACTTCCTGCGGCACACCCCGGAGGGTGGCTGGCTCGACATGGCCTCGGCGGCCGCGCTGGCGGCCGCAGCGGATGTGCCGTTGGTCGAGACGGCGATCGTCGACGACCTCGACGCTGCAGTAGCAGCAGCGACGAGGCTCGGCTACCCGGTGGCGCTGAAAGGTGTGGGGGCCTCGATCCTCCACAAGACCGAGGCCGGCGCGGTCAAGCTCGCTCTCGCCGATGAGCAGGCGGTCATCGAGGCCGGCGCAGCGATGCGTGCAGTGCTCGGCTCGCAGCTCGAGGGCTTCACGGTGCAGACGATGGCGCCGGCGGGGATCGAACTGCTGGCGGGCATCGCCACCGACTCCGCGTTCGGGCCGCTGGTGATCTTCGGCGCGGGCGGTGCCGCGGCAGAACTGCTCAACGATCGTGTCGTGCGGCCCGCGCCACTGAGCGCCGCCGATCCCGCACGGATGATCCGCGGGCTGCGGATCTCGCCGCTGCTCGACGGGTACCGTGGCACCCCGGTGATCGATCACGCTCCACTCGAAGCACTGCTGGTGCGTCTCGGCCAACTCGCGGATGCCGTGCCGGAGATCGTCGAGATCGATCTCAACCCGATCATCGCCACGCACGACGGGTTCCAGGTCGTCGATCTGCGGATTCGGGCCATGCCCAACGTGTCTCACCCGGAGCTCTCGGTACGGAGGTTGCGATGAACGCACTGCCCAACTCGACCAACGATTCGATCCTCGTCGGTGTCGACACGTCACCCGAGTCGATCGCCGCACTCCGGTGGGCTGCGGGGCTTGCCGCCCAACGTGGCGTCCCGCTGCTCGCGGTGCACGCCGAGGGCCTCCTGGAGGAGGGTTCGTACGTGCCGCACGTCAACGTCACCGAGCTGGTCACCCAGACCCTTGCGGACGTTGCACCGTCGCTGACCGTCACGTCGCTGATCGAACCAGGGCCGCCGACCGACACGTTGTTGCGTGTGGCCCATCGCACCGGGGCAGGTCACATCGTGGTCGGCCACCGCGGCGCCGGCGACACGGGATCCGACATCGGCTCGACCGCGCTCGCGCTGGTCAGCCGATCGAGCGTCCCGGTCACCGTCGTACGAAGTGACCAGCCGGCACGTTGATCTCGGGCTCCTGGCTCGGGCAAAACCAGGAGCTCGCGATCAAGCCCGCGCCGCTATGGGAGAAACTTGGCGCTCCTCGAGACGAGCTCGCAGGAACTTCAACACCTTGATGTGCTTCTTGGTGTCGGCGATCACCAGGTCGACCAACATGCCCCACAGCGTCGACGTGCGCACATCGCGGATCTGACGGCGCAAGTCGCGGGTGGTGGCGAGGTCGGCCTCCTCGAAGTCCAACAGTCGCTCGACCATCTCGATCGTCTCGGGTGGGACGGGACGGAAGTCGACGTGTGGGATACCGTCGGGGGCGTCGCGCAACTCGGCCAGCGCCTTGATCGTCTCGATCCACTCCTCGAACAACCGGTGGTGCCGGGCCTCGTCCTCGCCGATCAACTCGGCGACGAAGCGGACGTAGGGATGCTCGTCATGGGCCAACGCCTCGTAGAGGTCGATGACTTCCTTCTCGGACTCGACGTGGGCGTTGAGGTGATCGATCAGGGTTCGGTCGCATTCGCTGAGATCATGTGGAACTCGGCTAGAGGTCATTCTCGAAGTGTCGACGATCGGAAGTGGGGCCGACAGAGCCCTTCGAGGTGCCTCGCCGGGTACTTCGACCCTGTTTCGCGGGTCTCAGGTAGGGCAGGATCTTCGAATGAGCGACTTGAGCGCAGCGGGCCTTGCCCACCAGGCGAGCAGGGCTCTGGCTTGCCTCGACCTGACGAGCCTGAACCTCGATGACACACCGGAGCGCATCGATGCGCTCTGTGATCGCGCCCTGTCTCCTGCACCCGGTATCGAGGGGCATCCCGCCGCGGTCTGCATCTATCCACGATTCGTGGCCCAGGCCAGCGCCCGCGTCCGCTCGAGTGGCATCGCCGTGGCTGCGGTCGCCAACTTCCCGCTGGGCACGGCCCCACTCGGCGAGGTGATCGACGAGGTCGGTCAGGCCCTTGCCGACGGCGCCGACGAGATCGACGTCGTCTTCCCCTTCCGTGCGTTCCTGGCCGGCGACCAGGCGGCCGGAGCCGCGCTGCTCGCCGCGGTGAGTGACGCGTGCCGCAGCCATTCGCGCCCCGCCAAGCTGAAGGTCATCCTCGAAACGGGCGTCCTGCACGACGTCGCCACGATCAAGGCTGCGGCAGCAGTCGCAGTGGCGAACGGGGCCGACTTCTTGAAGACCTCGACCGGCAAGCTCGAGCCCGCGGCGACGCCCGGGGCAGCCCAAGCACTGCTGGAGGTGATCGACGAGGCCCAGCGCAACGGCCGACCGCTCGGCCTGAAGGTCGCCGGCGGCGTGAAGAGCGTCGCCGAGGCGGCCGGGTACCTCGACATGGCCGATCGACATCTTCGACCGAACGGGGCCGAGCCGGCCAACTTCCGGTTCGGTGCCAGCGGATTGCTCAACGACATCGTTCGGGTCCTCGGCGGCGTCCACGAAGCTCAACTGTCATCGGAGTACTGATGGGTTCCAATCAACCCGTGTTCTTACCGCAGGAGGTCATCCGCGCCAAGCGCGACGGCGGGCGGCTGACCGATTCCGAGATCAACCAGTTCGTCACCGGGCTCACCGACGGAAGCGTGGGTGACGGCCAGGCCGCGGCCCTCGCCATGGCCATCTACTTCCAAGGGATGGACACCGCCGAACGGGTCGCTCTCACCAGGGCCATGTCGCAATCCGGCTCCACCATGACGTGGGACCGTGCCGACCTGCACGGGCCGGTGGTCGACAAGCACTCGACCGGCGGGGTCGGCGACAAGGTCAGCTTGATGCTGGCGCCCCTGGTCGCGGCGTGCGGCGCACATGTCCCGATGATCTCGGGGCGAGGGCTGGGGCACACCGGCGGCACGTTCGACAAGCTCGAAAGCATCCCCGGCTACGCCACACGGCCCGACAACGACCTGTTCCACAAGGTCGTCGCCGAGGTCGGGTGCGCCATCATCGGTCAGACGACCAACCTGGCGCCTGCCGACGGCCGGCTCTACGCGATCCGCGACGTCACCGCGACCGTGGAGTCGATCCCGTTGATCACCGCGTCGATCCTGTCGAAGAAGTTGGCGGCCGGCCTCGATGGCCTGGTGATGGACGTGACCTTCGGCAACGGCGCGTTCATGTCCGAGCTCGGCCGCGCCGAGGAACTGGCCCGCAGCATCGTCGACGTGGCCGGTGATGCCGGGCTGAAGACGACCGCGCTGCTGACCGACATGAACCAGGTGTTGGGACGAACGGCCGGCAACGCCCTCGAGGTGCGCGAGACCATCGACTGGCTGACCGGGGCCGCCGACGACCCCCGACTGACCGAGGTGGTGCTGGCCCTCGGAGCCGAGATGTTGCTGCTCGTGGGCCTCGCCGCCGATCTCGAAGTCGCGACCAAGACGCTGGTTGCGGCACGCGCGGAGGGTCGCGCTGCCGAGCGCTTCCAGCAGATGGTGGCGGCCCTCGGTGGGCCCAACGACCTGATCGAGCACCCTGACGCGTACCTGCCCGACGCAGCGGTGACGATGCGCGTCGATCCAGTTCGCAGCGGCTACGTGCAGTCGATCGACACTCGCGCCGTCGGCCTGGCCGTCGTCGCACTCGGAGGTGGTCGCATGCGGGTCAACGATCCGATCGACCACACCGTCGGCCTCAGCGACGTGGTCGGGCTCGGCGAGGCCGTCGACCACGAACGACCACTGGCCATCGTGCACGCCCGGAATGAATCGGAAGCAGCGATCGCCGCCGATGCGGTGCGCGCAGCCTGTTCGATCGACGATTCGCAGCCGACTGTCGGCCCGGTCGTCGCCACACGGATCACGGCGTGACATGGACCGCCTCGAGTTCTACGACCGCCAGTCGGCAGGCGTACTGCTCGGCCTCAAACTGGCCAAGGTCAACCTCCTCCAACCCGTGGTACTGGCATTGCCATGTGGCGGCGTGCCTGTTGCCGCGAAGGTCGCCGAAGCCCTCGGTGCTCCCCTCGACGTGATCGTGGTGCGCAAGATGGGTGTGCCCAACCGGCCCGAGTTGGCGATGGGCGCACTCGGCGAGGACCAGGTCGTGGTGCTGAACCACGACGTGCTGCGGCGTGCTCACGTCAGCGGCGACCAGTTGCACGAGGTCGAGACTCGAGAACGGGCCGAGCTCGACCGCCGGGTGCAGCGGTTGCGCGCCGTGCGGCCACGCGAATCACTGGTCGGGCGCTCGGCGATCATCGTCGACGATGGGATCGCCACCGGTGCGACGACCCGCGCCGCGATCCGCGTCGCTCGTGCCCATGGGGCCCGCGACGTCACGGTAGCGGCACCGGTCGCACCACCCGACGTCGTCGAGATGCTCACCGACGTTGCCGACCGAGTCGTGTGCCTTGCCGAGCCAGACCCGTTCTGGGCCGTCGGCAGTTGGTACCGCCACTTCGAGGCAGTCACCGACGACGAGGTCGTGAACGCGATCAACGCTGCCTACACCGGCGCCAGTCTTGCCGCTGCCCACCAACAGCCATATCGGTGACTCTCGGGACATTTGGCCGTGGACGACGAGGATGGATTGGCCGAAACTGGCACGATGAACAGCAAGGGTCTGGCGGCAGCCGACGCAGCGGGCGAGATCGCCGGATTGTCGACTGACGCATTCCTATCGATGTTGCTCGACCGGACGACCGACGGGGTCATGTTGGCCGATGCCCATGGTGTGATCGTGTACGCCAACCAGCCGTTGCTCGAGATGTTCGCGTACGACGACGCTGCGTTGATCGGTCAACCCGTCGAGGTCCTCCTGCCGGAGTACCTGCGCCACCACCATCACCGTCAGGTCGAGGGGTTCATCGCAGCGCCGCGGCCCCGCCCGATGGGTCGTGACGACCTCGACCTCGAAGGTCGCCGAGCCGACGGTTCGGTGTTCTCGATCGACGTGCAGTTGAACGCCATGCCCGAATCCGTGCTCGTCGTCGCCACGATCCGCGACATGACGACGCAACGACAGGCGTCGGTCGACCACGCGATCGGCAAGATCGACCTCACCAACGCCAAGGGTCAGGTCGAGCGGCTCCAGAACGCACTCGATCTGGTGATCCAGCGGCTCTTCGCACTCGGCATCTCGATCACCGCCAGTGCTTCCGACGAGCGGATGCTCTCCGAGCGGCTGGCGACCGCAGTTCACGGCATCGACCAGATCATCGACACCATCCAGGAAACTCGCCAGACTGTTGGTCCCTGACCAGCAGGACGTCCGGCCCGTGACTGCCTCGGGCAAACGAAGTTCGCTGAAGTCATGATCACCGCCACCGGATTCAACCTCAATACCCTCCGCGAGCTGGCCGGTTGGGAGGCACCCGTCCTGCTCAGCGTTTACGTGCCTGTCGACTTTTCGCAACCGCAAGGCGCCGAGTCCGTCACCAAAGCCCTGCGCCTGGCGGCGAAGGAGGCCACCACGAAGCTGTCTGGCGAACACGCCGTGAGCCCCGAGGACACCGCTTCATTCGTTGCCCCACTGCTGGACGAGAAGCTGGTCGACCACCTGCCACACTCCGCGCAGGGCCTGGCGATCTTCCTGTCATCCGAGCGCGTGGTGCAACTCGTCCTCCCGGTCGAGGTTGGTCCCGCTGTCGAGATCGGCGATCGTGCCGACCTCCTTCGACTGTTGCCGGCGGTCATCGACGACCAGGTGTACTTCACGCTGACGATCGGCAAGAAGGGGGCCCAGCTGTTCCGAGGGAGCCGATTCGAGTTCCAGCCGGTCGCCGTTCCCGACATGCCGCGCTCGATCGACGACGCGCTGTGGTACATCCGGCGCGAATCTGTCATGAACCGCAATGGCGCCGGAGCGCTGCATGGCGCGGGTGGGGGGGAAGACTTGCGCAAAGACGACGTGCGCCAATACATCCACCTCATCGACAAGGCGATCACTCCCGTTCTCCACGGTGCCGAGGCGCCGCTGATCGTGGTCGGTGTCGAGTACGAAGCGGCGATGTTCATCAACCAGTCCCACTACCGCAACACTGCCCACGTCGCCATCGCCGGTAGCCCAGATTCGATGTCGGCCGAGGAGTTGCACCGGCGCTCGTGGGAGTTCGTCCAATCGCTCCCGCCGGCCAGCACCGGTGCCCTCGAACGCCTCCGCGAGCTGGTCGGCACGGGCAAGACGGCGACTGATCCCGACGAGGTCGTCGCCGCCGGTCTCGCCGGCGCGGTCGGTGAACTGCTGGTGGCTCGATCCGAGACGCAGATCGGCGAGAGTCCACCGGCATCGGTCGCTGACCGGACGGCGGTCGTCGCCGCAGTCAACGATGCCCTCCGACATCGCGCGCGGATCCACCTGGTCGGCGACGAGACGCTTCCTGCCGGCGTGCGGTTTGCCGCGGTGTTGAGGTACTGAGAAGCACACCGCCTCCCTGCTGACCTGAAGCCGTCAATTCGTGCACTCGACGACCCGGCTTTCCAGGGTCAAATGACCCTCCGAAGGACCTTGGTCCTTGGTAACTGGTCCGATTTGTGTTCCCATAGAGGAATGGACGAAGTTCCCCAGAAGGTGACGGTGTTCCTCCTCGACGATCACGAGCTGGTTCGCGAAGGTGTTCGACAGCTGTTGGAGGCTGATGGCACGATCGAAGTGGTGGGCGAAGCGGGCACCTGTGCCGACGCTGTGACCCGGATCCGAGCCACTAGGCCGCAGGTCGCGGTGCTCGACGTGCAGCTTCCCGATGGCAGCGGTGTCGAGGTCTGCCGTGACGTGCGCAGCGTCCGTCCCGATCTCGTGTGCCTGATGTTGACGTCGTTCTCCGACGAAGAGGCGCTGTTCCAATCGGTGATGGCGGGCGCAGCCGGATACGTCCTCAAGCAGATTCGCGGCAACGATCTCGTGTCAGCAGTCCACCGCGTGGCGCGTGGTGAATCGCTGATCGACCCTGCGGTCACCGGGCAGCTCCTCGAGCGTCTCCGCAACCCGCACCAGGACCAGGACCCGAGGTTGTCGGCATTGACCGATCTCGAGCGCACGATCCTCGACTACGTGGCGGAGGGCCTCACCAACCGCCAGATCGCCAACAAAGTGAACCGCGCCGAGAAGACCGTCAAGAACTACATGTCGTCGATCCTGATGAAGCTCGGCATGACCCGCCGAACCGAGGCGGCCGTGTTCGCGGTCAGGGCCAAGACCGAGCACTGACCAGCGTCGTCACCGCTTGGGGATCGACCGCGGCACCGTCCAGCGCACCTCGGTACCGCGAGGATCACCCTCGGAGAACGTCGCCTCGCCACCCAGGCGTGACGCTCGCTCACGAATGTTGCGGAGCCCGAGTCCGCCAGTGTTCTCCTGCCTCGTCGGCGTGAGACCGACACCGTCGTCGGAGACGACCAACGTGACCGCCTCGACACCGACGTCGAGCGACACATCGGTCCGGGTCGCTTCGGCGTGCTTGGCAACGTTCATCAATGCCTCGCGCAACACCGTCAACAGCTCGGAGCAGAGCTCGTTCGGGACGTTGCCGAGGATGCCACTGAGACGCAACGTCGGCCGGTGACCAAGGAGCCGGGACGCCTCGTTGATGCTGGCGCTCAGCGCGACGGCCAACCCACTGTCGAGTTGCGACGGGCGTTGCAGCGTGAAGATCACGCCGCGGATCTCGCGGATCGCCTCGTCGATCTCGTCGACCACGGCCGACACACGGTCGGTGGTATCGGGCCGACCGGTCGATGCCTGCAAGTGCAGACCGGCAGCGAACAGGCGCTGGATCACGCTGTCGTGCAGTTCGCGGGCGATGCGATCACGGTCATCGAGCACTTCGAGGCGGGCCCGGGCCTGCAGCAGTTGCGCCGACGTTTCGACTCGTTCCGTGACATCTCGCACCGTGGCGACCGTCGCCGAGATCTCGCCACTGAGGGGACTGAGGGCGATCTCCACCGGCACCTCGCCGCCGGATCGGTGCAGTGCCGTCAGCAACAGACCACCACCCATCGGGCGTGCCTTCGGGTTCTCCGCGTACGTGGCGCGATCGCCCCGGTGTCTCGTGTGCAGCCGTTCGGGAATCAGCACCTCGATCGGCTGGCCGATCAGTTCAGCCGGCGGCCATCCGAGGATGTCGAGGCTGTGCGCGTTGGAGTACAGGATCGAACCGTCGTTCCCGACGACCACCACCATCTCGGGAATGCTCTCGAACAGCGCCCAGAGATTCACCGACCCGTTGTCCACAGCAGCAGTTTTACATGTTTGGCGTCGAAGCGAGCGTTGTGCCGTGCGAGTCCGTATAGAACCTGGGCTGATGGCGCACTTCGCGGCAACCGGTCGTGCGGACCACCGACACGGGGCACAGTGCCCGGTGCAACATCGTGCGACTGACCGAACCGAGCAGCAGCGAGCGCAGCCCACCTCGACCGCGAGACCCAACGACGATCAGATCGGCGTCACGTGACTCAGTCATCAGCGCTGTGGTCGGCGCGTCCTCGCACAGCTTCGGCCTGATGTGCACCGAGCCGTCGGTCAGCTTCGGGCCCAACGACTCCAGACTCGTTCGCAGCTCGTTGATGGCCGCCGTCTCCATGGGCTTGCGGATCTCGCGCATCGAGGAGCGCGACACGTCGTACGGATACTCCCATGCGTGCACGACGGTGAGGTTGGCGCTGCTCGCCAGCGCCTCGGCGTAGGCCCATTTGAGTGCGGCCAACGACTCGGGCGAGCCGTCGACGCCCACCACGATTCGCTTCATTGTTCCGCCTGACGGGCATCCGGCGGGAACGACGATGATCGGCACGTGGGCGCGGTGGGTGAGCCCGGCCGCGACCGACCCGATCACCCCGTTGAGCAGCCCGGTGCGGCCCGTCGCCCCGACGACGATCTCGTCGCCGGGCACCGCGGACTCGGCGATGCCGACGACCGCCGATGACAGCAGCGTGATCCCGTCCACCACGACGTCCGGGTCGATGGCAGCAACGATCTCCATCGCCTTGCGGACGTCGGCTTCGGCTTCTTCTTTCAAGACGTCGATGTCGACAGAGCTCGGGTAGACGGCGCCATCGAGACCGCCGTACGTCGGCGCGGTGTAGCACGCAATGACTCGGATGCCGGCGCCGTGACGGCGAGCTTCGAATGCAGCCCACCGCAATGCGTCGAATGACGAATCGGATCCATCGATTCCAACAATGATCTTCGTGGCCATAGCGTCATTGTCAGCCCGAACATGTCGATTCGACAGGGCAGAAAGTCCTCGCGTTTCTTGCTGTGGTCCTGCTCACGACGAGGCGATGTCGATCACCAATCTCGGCGGGTCGTCGAGGGTGGTGACCTCGAACGACCGCTGTTGATCGACCCCGATGGCCCAGGTGGTGACGCTCTCGTAGTTGCCGAGCATCACGAGCTCCTTGATGTGGGCCACGTCGGTCGGCGTGATGCGGGTCGGACCGTGGTACCCGTCGCCTTCCATGTTGGTCATCCACGACTCGACGGTGACGACGATGAACGCCGCGCCGGCGACATCGACCGGCTCGCCTCGGGGATCGTCGGTCAACGGAGCCGGTTCGTAGCGCACGTGCCAGCCCGGGAACGTGCCGGTGCCTTGGAGCTCGAGCACGAATCGTTCGCTACAGACACGAGTGCCGGTCCGAACGTCGGCCCCGACCAGGCCCGACAGGCGCCCGGGAAAGCCACCCGATATCACGTCGGTCTGGGTGAACGCGGGGCACGCGGCAGTCGACGGCGGTGGCGATGCGGTGGTCGGTGGCGATGGGGTCGTCGGTGGCGATGCGGTCGTCGGTGGCGACGACTTGGTGTCGCCGCATCCGCCGGCGACGACGAGCAGGCCCGCCGCACACACACCGAGCCATCGCCTCACCTGCCCGGCTCGTGAACGAGTGGCCATGTGCAGATGATGCCTCCTGATCGAGATGATCGGAAAGGGCCGAAGGCCCGCGACTATGGACCGATCCGCATCTTCATCCATGGGGCCGAGTTGTGGAAGTTGGCGACTGCACTCCCCGGCGCGCAGATCGTGTCGCACGCCGCGGCGATCTCTGCGCTGATCGTCATCTCCATCACCGGGAGCAGATGCTCCAACTGGTCGACCGTGCGCGGGCCGATCAGCGGAGCGACCACCGCCGGCTGGTGCATCAGCCAAGCAATCGCCAGCCGCGCCGGATCGAGACCCGAGTCCCGCGCCAGTCGCACGAACTGGTTGCCGGCCTCGACGGCACCCTGGCTGACGCGGTCGGCGTAGATCCCGCCGCGCATGCGGGCCCGCGAGCCTTCCGGGCGGATGTTGTCGTCGGCGTAGCGACCGGCCAACACGCCCATCGCCAACGGCGACCACGGCAGCAGGCCGAGGCCGTACTTCAGGGCCATCGGCACCAGCTCGTTCTCCACTCGCCGATCCAGCAGGTTGTACGGCGGCTGATCGGTCACGAACGGAACCAAGCCACGCAGTTCGGCGACGAGCACACCTTCCAACACCTTCCAGGCAGGAGCCGTCGAACTGCCGATGTAGCAGACCTTGCCCTGTCGGACGAGGTCGGTGAGGGCGCTCAACGTCTCGTCGATCGGCACGTCGAAATCGGGCCGGTGCAACTGGTACAAGTCGATGCGGTCGGTCTGCAGGCGGCGCAACGATTGCTCGCAGGCGCGCATGATGTGCAGCCGCGAGTTGCCACGATCGTTGGGACCCGGCCCAGTCGGGTAGTGCACCTTGGTGGCAATCACCGCTTCGTCGCGCCGCCCACTCTCGGCCAGGACGCGACCGATCACCCGCTCGGCCTCGCCGGCGCCGTAGCTGTTCGACGTGTCGATCAGATTGATGCCGGCATCGAGAGCGCGGATGATCATGCGGCTCGACTCGTCTTCCGGGGTCGGGTTCAAGATGTTGTCGGTGCCGAGCGCGAGGGGCGCCACCATCGCCCCCGTATGACCCAGTCGTCGATACTCCACGGTCACCTCGCTCCGTATCCGGCGTCGACGCTGACCAGCGCGCCGGTCATGTAGCTGGCGTCGTCCGACGCCAGGAAGCACACGACGCGGGCGATCTCGTCGGGGTCCGCAAGGCGCCCCATCGGGACGGTCGCCGCGATCTGGGCGAGCAGGTGGCTGGTGACGGCCTCGGCCCGTTCGGATTGCAGCATGGGTGTGTTGACCTCACCGGGACACACCGCGTTCACGCGGATCCCATCGCCGGCGTGATCCATCGCCAGTGCACGGGTGAGGTTGTGCACCGCACCTTTCGACGCGCAGTACGCGGCGACGCCGGCAGAGCCGAGATCGCCCCAGATCGACCCGAAGTTGACGATCGCACCGCCACCGTGGGCCTTCATGACCCGGAGGGCCGCGCGACACATGTAGAACGTCCCGCTGACGTTGACCCCCATGATTCGCGCCCATTGATCGTCGGTGGTGTGCTCGCCGCTGGCCCGCACGATCACGCCGGCTGCGTTCACCAGCACATCGAGCCGTCGACGGTGGCTCATGGTCGCCGCGACCACGCCATCGCAGAATCCTGAGTCACTGACGTCGCCGGCGATCGACGTGCCACCGATCGCCGCAGCGACGGAAACGGCCAGCTCAGCATTGCGATCGACGATCACCACGTGGGCGCCGGCCGCGGCCAGACGCCGAGCCGTCGCCGCGCCCATCCCCGACGCACCGCCGGTCACGATCGCAACACGCTCCGCAAAGTCCATAGACACAATCTTGACTCATGGCGTTCGCGCCCGCGCCGATACCTCATTGATTCATGTGGCGGCGAATAGGTGGAACATTCTTCGCATTGGCGTGCGCCGGCGCGGTCGCGTTGGTCGACGGTGTCCCGACCGCCCTGGCCGTCCGCGGGCCGAACGTCCTCATCAACGAACTGATGGTCAACCCGCAGCGCGTGTACGACTCGCGGGGCGAGTGGATCGAGCTGTACAACGCCGGCGACCAGGGAGCCAACCTGCTCGGTTGGACGCTGTCCGATGACGTGACGACCGATTCGTGCTGCCCTCGATCGACATCGCCCCGGGGCAGTACCTCGTGCTGGCCCGCGAAGCCAACACGTTCGCCAACGGTGGCGTCGCCCCGCGACTCGTCTACGGCAATTCGATCGTGCTCAACGAGAAGAACGACCGGCTGATCCTGCGCGACACCGGGGCAATCGAGCGTCGCCGGCACCGTGCAATCTCCGGGTTCAACATCACACTCGGCTGAGTTGGACAGCAAGGTGAGATGCATGGGCAGCGCGCCCGATTCCCAGCATTCAACTGTGCGCTGAACATTCGGGCGGGTCAACTACGACCAAGAGTTTGTCAGCGATACCGCAATCGAGACGGGTGCCTTCACTCCAGTCCGACGAGCTCGGAACGAGACCGCCACATGGCTGACTGGAGTCCGGCTATGGACACGTCCGAGCCGGTCAAGCAACGTCGCTGGTGGCATCTGCGCCTCGCCGAACGACCGCACGCAGGTGGCGCCCGGACCGATGGCTTCGATCTGCGGCCGATCGTCGAGTCGGATCTCGAAGCGCTCGCCGTGTTGATGCTGGATGCCTACGAAGGCACGATCGATTCCGAGGGCGAAACCATCGTCGAGGCTCGGGAGGAGGTCGGTGGTTGGCTGCAACACGAATGGCCCGACCCTGTGTGCTCGCAGGTCTCGACGGTTTCGTTCGGCCATGATGGCAGTGCCAACTGCGCAGTGCTGGTGAGCCCGTGGGAGGCCGACGAAGTGTTGATCGGCTACGTGATCACCGCCCCAGCAAACAAGGGCAGTGGCCTCGGTCGAGCGCTCGTCGAGCACACCCTCGACCTCTTGACCGCACGTCGGATCGCCAGCGTCCGAGCTGCGATCACGGTCGGCAACACACCATCCGAGCGCCTCTTCGACAGCGTCGGTTTCACCATTGGTTCCTTCATCACCGACTGAGTCCGTGGTTCTCGTCGCCAGTGTGCGGACATCGGCGGGCACCCTCGAACGACCGAACATTTCGAAGGTGGTCGCGGCACCACCGTCGCTGGGACGGTCACGGCCTGACCAACCGCGTGCGAGTGCGCCCGTTGGTCTGCGCTCGACGCGCCGGAGCGAGCAATGTGCTCGGGTGGACTCACGGGGTGGACGTGAACGCGCCGAAGCGCTTCGCGCGTGGGCGGACAAGCGCGCCTCACGGCGTCGGTGCGCAGTACAAGCTCTTCAACGGAGGTTGCCCCGCCGGAGCGGGCACCATGCGCTACGTGGGCCTGATCTGTGAGTACTTCGTCGCAGTCGATGACGCCCAAGCGACGGCCGTCATCGACTGGCCTGGCGGTCCGTCGAAACCGCCGCCGAGGCAAGGTTGGAGACGAACGCCACCCGAGGCGCTGGCGGCCGTGAGTGCTGACGGCATTGACCCGGTGGTCTTGATGGCGGTTCTGGAAGGGCTACTCACCAACTCCGACGATGGCGAGATCGTGGACCAGGACGCGACCCGTGACGTGGCCACGCGTCGCGGCGGCGAGCGAATGATCTTTGCAACCTCCGATGCTCTGATTGATGCCCTCGCCGCTCTTCCTGCTGATCGAGCACTACCTGTCGCCACTCAGTGGGCCACAGCCGAGGAATTCGGTGGATTGGCGGATCCGGTCGAGTTCGCACGCGGCATCGGTCTCGAACTGTGTCGCTCCCAGGTCGCTCAGCGACCTCCTAGCGACAAAGGTCAGGCGAAGACGCCAGAACTGCGGATTGTGAATCAGCGTGTCGAGATCTGCCGCTCGGCGGGCTCGCAAGGCAGGGCGGCCCTCCGTCGCGTGAAAGAATTCGGGTGTTGAGCGACAGCATCGGGGTTTGGGCGGCGATGGTGTTGGTATGAACGGGAATCGCGTCGGGGTGCCACCGATGCTCAATGCGGATGCAGTTGCCGCGATGGTGCGCGGCGCGGTCCCGGATCTGTATCGATACGCGGTGCGGTTGACCGGCGGGGATCGCGCGTTGGCCGACGATCTGGTGCAAGAGGCGTGTTTGGCGTTGGCGCGAGAGATGCAGGCGACGCCGGCGACCGAGCTGGGAACGGGGTGGCTGATCGTCGTGCTGCGCCGCCGCTATCTCGACCAGGTTCGACGGGGGCGCCGCGAACGGTTGCGACTCGAGCGCGATACGGCGTTGTCTGAACGTGATGTGAAGGAGCCGGATTGGAGCTCGATCGACGACGGGGCGGCATTGCGGGCGTTGGGCACGCTGAAGCCGGACCAGCGGGTTGCGTTGGTGCTGCGATATGTGGACGACCTGCCTGTGCATGACGTCGCCGCGACACTCGGTCGCAGTGTGGCGGCCACCGAGTCGTTGCTCGCTCGCGGCCGCCGCCACATGGCTCAACAGCTACGAGGAGACAGTGATGGATGACTTCGTGGGAATGCTCGAGCGAGCCAGCGAACCGGCCCCACCGGAGCTTGCCGCACGCGTGGTCGACGCCATCGTACGCGACCTGACCATCGCAGGAGCTCGGAGTGGAAGCCAAATCGCGCCGGAGCCCAACGGTCGCGTGGTGCAGCTCCACTCGCGACCTCCAGAGCCGCGACGCTGGAGAGCGGCAATCGTGGTGGCGTTGGCGACGGCGGCCACGGTGGTCGCGCTCGTCCTCATCGCCGGGCGGCACAACGAGGCCCCAGCGGTGAGCGTGCACAACCCCGGGCGCCTGCCGGCATTCGTCGATCTCGGCAGCACGAATTGGGCACTCACGTGGCTGCCGCCCGGCTACGAGCCCACTCGTGCAGCCGCCAATGGCGTCACGCTGACCACCGCCAACGGACCCGACATCGTCATCGTTGCCAAGCGCGGTGAAGTTCCGATCGTCGCCCCGCTGTTGGAGCTCGGGCCGCTCGCCGAGGCACACCACGACGAGGCCGCGGGGATGCTGCTTTGGAACCAGGCGGGCTGGACGTTCACCATCGACGCCAACGGGGTCGTGCCCCGCGTCGTGCTGGTTCGGCTCGCGCTCGGGACAGTGCGGGCCAGCGATCTCCAGGCCCCCAAGCTCGATCCATCGTCGCCGGTCAACGTTCCCGATGTTCGCGGACTCGACTACCGGGCGGCCACCGCACAACTCGTCGACAGTGGCCTCACGGTGAGATGGTCGATCAGCTCCACGAAGTCTGGCGACGTTGGTATCGTCGAACGCACCAACCCCTCGCCGGGCAGCACGACTGACGCTGGGGCCACCGTCATCCTTGGCGTGATCGGTGTGCCCTCGGGCGGACCGCAAGGCGAAGCGTTGGTGTCTGGCGACCTTCCCGACGCCGTGGGCTACTACCAGACCTGGTTGGGTCAACCGATCAGCAGCGACCCGTTCGCGTCGGACAACCACCCGCCAATCGTGTTCCTCCACGGTGAACTCATCGGCTACGGCATCGGCCCCGACTTCGAGATCCTGGAACGAGCCGCGACCTCAGCCAACCCAGCACCCAGCTCGCCCCAAGTTACGGAGGCCACCGCACCGATCGAGCCAACGACCACCGCTCCCGCCGATCCCGCGATCAGCCTTCCTTCGTCCTGACCATCGCACCCGACACGGCACGGCACATGTTGCTTTGGCGCGCCGGCGGCGGGCAATCGGCGCTGCTTCCTTGGACGTGGGCTTGGCGCCGCAGGCCCCACAACGGGGCGCCAGACTCCCAAGGCCGCCGACTCGGCGCGCCGGCGATGTCCGTGACTTCAGGGCGTTGCGGCGGTGACCGTGAGGACGGTGATCATCCCCTTGGAGTAGTGGCGCTCACCGGTCGGGGTCACGTTGCCACAGGCGAGGATGTACCGCCCGGGCTGCAGGTCGGCAACCACGGTCGCCGTTGCACCCGAATCGGCGAGCGCCGTTGCGCCGACCACAGTCGGGGCGAGGGCCGTGTGGAACTGGGCCTGGTCGAACAGGATCGCCAGGTTCTCCTGCGTCGACGGCGTCGGGGTCGCATCGGGCATGCGGGCCACCTCGAGCTGGTGCGACACGGTCCCGGCGTTCTGCAGGTTGAACCGCGTGGCCCCTGCGGTGACCGTCGACGGGCCGGTGAAGCTGAACTCGTTGCCGGTGTACGACAGGGTTTGAATCGGTACCAACGGGGTCCCGGTCGTGGTGGGCGGCGAGTCGACGATCGGCGTGGGGATCGTCGAGGCCACCGTAGCCACGGTCGACCCCGTCGTGGTCGTGTGCACGGCACCCTCGTCGCCGATCATCGCCCAGTACGAGAACCCGACGACATACACGATCGTGATGCCGATCACCGCCTTGTTGATCACATCGAGACGGACTGGGCGTCTCGCCCCATAGCCAGGGCGCAGGAACGGCCACAACGCCACGATCGTCAACAGTTCGAACACGACCGACAGCACGTCGGATCGGCCGATCGTTCCGCGCACGCCCTCGGTCGGTCCGAACGGCAGCCCGATCGATCGGTCCCAGACCCACACCACCACCGGTAGCGCGCTGATGGCGATGGCGGCCTTGGCGACCCATGGCCCCAACGCTGCGATCATCAGGACGGTCAGCAAGCCTTCGACGAGCGCGACAATGAAGAAGAAGTTGCCGGCCGCAGTCCATTCCTTGGCGTGCTGGTCGATCACGCTCCAATGCAAGAACTGCGCGCCGAGCAGGCAGGCGATCGCGACAGCCAACCGCACGGTGGCCCGGCGGCCCTCCAGCACCGAGGCCTCGGGCAGGTCGGCGCGCTCGGGAGCCGCCGCATCGCCGCGTCGGGTGGTCTGGAGGTGTTGGCGTCGGCGTTGCTTGCGTCGTTGGTCGGCGCGCGTAGTCACCGCAGCTTCTTCTCCTCGGGACTCGCCGGCGCCGGACGGCCCTCCCGGCGTCGCGCCCAGACCAGCAGCCCGGCGACCAACGCGATCGGCGCCAGCACCATCAGGCCCTCGTCCCAGTTGAACCCGCTCGCGTGCGCATACATCGTTGGTCCCTCCTCTCCGACAGCGTAGCGAGCAGTGGCTCAGGGCAGCAGGCGCGACAGCGACGGTCCGCCACTGTTGGCGACCCAGATGTTGGTGCCGTCGAACACGATCCCTTGCGGATTGAGGCCGGTGTCGATGGTGCCGATCACGATGTCAGCCGCCGGGTCGATCTTGGAGACGTTGCGCGAGGCATTGTTGCTCACCCAGATGTGGCTGCCGTCGAAGACGACCTCTTGGGGCAAGGTCCCCCCGGTGGGGAACGAACTCAAGATGCCGCCGGTGAGCGGATTCATCTTCACGACGGAGTTGGTCACGTCGTTCGCAACCCAGATGTTGGTGCCATCGAAGGCGACCCCCCACGGCTGGGGTTGTTGGCCGTTGTTGGTCTCGAACTCCACGAACGTGTTGTTGCTCCGATCGATCTTCGACACCGTTCCTGTCAGGTTGTTCGTGACCCAGATGTTGCTTCCATCGAAGGCCACGCCGGTCGGGCTGGCATCTTTGGGGAGCACGCCGGGGATCCCGACGCTGGTCTGGAACTCGGCCTCGATCGCGCCGGTCGCCGGATTGATCTTCGACACCGTGCCCGCCGCGCTGTTCGCCACCCAGATGCTGGTGCCGTCGAACGCGATCCCCACCGGCCCGCTGCCTGCAACAGGCGAGACCAGGCTGGTGTTGAAGCCGGAGCCGACGACGGCGCCGGTCGAAGCGACGATCTTGGACACCTTGCCGCTGAGGTTGTCGGTCGCCCAGATGTTGGTCCCATCGAAGGCCACATCGAATGGGCCGCTGCCGGCGGGCAGCGTGACGTTGACCGCCAGCCCGGTTGCCGGGTTGACCTTCGACACCGTGTCGGACTGGTTGCTGGCAACCCAGACGCTGCTGCCGTCGAAGGCGAGCCCGAACGGACTGTTGCCACCGGCGGGGAACGTGGCGGCCCGCGCCGGATCCTGGTACCACTTCAGCAGGGCGAGCTTCTGGAACGCCATCGAGAACACGCCGGTCACGTCGAGGGGTCGGTTGCCGACAGGGCACAACGGATCGTCCGCCACGGCCGGATCGGTCCGCGGGAAGCACATTGGGTAGCCGGTTGCCGACGCAATCGTCGGATTGTCCTGGTCGACCATGAACCTGGGGTCCGGCGTGAGTGCTCGGCCATAGCGACCCCCCGAAGCGCTGGTCGGGTTGGCCGGGTCGTTGATCTACACGCGAGCACCGGTCGTCGGGTCGCCGAGCACGCCGCCGACGCGCATCTCACCCGTCGTGTAGTCCATGAAGTTGATGTAGCCCGCACCGGCGTTGAGATCCTGCTGGGAGATGTGCACGAGACCGGCGATGTAGCGGTCTCGCTTGGTCGGATCGACGTTGCCTGGGTCCAAGACGCGGTTGCCCACGGCTTGCACCTCGTAGGTGGTCAGCGGCTTGGGGAGGTCGGCCAGAGCCATGCCGGTCTGCGTCGGACCATACGGTGCCGGCGCCTGGGCAAACAGCTCCTGCCAGGTCAGCGCGCTGGCCGGCAGGATGGCGATCGTCTCGTTGGGGACGATGATCGTGTGGCCGTTGAGCATCATCGTGCCGCCGCAGTGGGCCACCTGCGGGTGGCCCTGTGCATCGAGATTGGCGCCGGCTGCGGTCACGCACGCCTGGTCCAACGTGACCACCTGCAAGAAGCCGGTGATGTCGAACTGGGTGCTCGGTGGCAAGGCCGGCAGCACTGCCGCCGATGCACCGTTGCCCGCCGAGACGGCGATGCCGGTCACCAAGGCGAGTGCCATACCGATTCTCGCGAATGCAATGCGTCGCGTTGTACCAGGCATAGGCGACCACGATCGCCGTCCAAATAGGTTCATGTTCCGTCCCTCGTCCGTCCCGAGCGTGTCCGTCCGTTTCGACACGGCTCCGAAGCTGAATGGTGCGCATCCCCGTCGCCCCGGCTACAGAGCCATTCGGCGGGCAGATCCGGGACCTAGGTCCTGGGTCGCATGTCGACCGGGACTCGCGTCATCGCCAACCTCGGTCCGGGACTCGTTAGGGACCGAATTAGCATGGCCCGATGCCCTCGTCTCCGGTCGACTGCGACCTCGGCCCCGACGACGCCGACATCACCGATCCCGACGCCTATGTGACCGGCGTTCCGCACGCCACGTTCCTGCGCTTGCGTGATCACGACCCTGTCAGTTGGTGGGCAGAACACGACGGCGGCAAGGGGTTCTGGGCAGTCACCCGCTACGCCGACCTCTTGCACGTCAGCCGCAACGTCGGCACGTTCTCCAGCGCACAGGGCATCACCCTCGAGGAGATGGACGTCGACGACTTCGAAGCCCGCCGCAACATGCTCGAGTACGACCCGCCCCAGCACACTCGGTACCGCCGGTTGGTGTCGAAGCCGTTCAGCCGCCGCGAGGTCTACGCCTACGAGAACGGCATCCGCCTACTGGCTCGTGCCGTCGTCAACGAGGCCCTTGCCGTCGGCGCTCAGTTCGACTTCGTCGAGCGGATCGCCAAGCAACTGCCCATGCGTATGCTCGGTGCGCTGCTCGGCGTCCCCGAGTCCGACGGCGATTGGTTGGTGGAGCGCGGCGACGCGCTGCTGGGCAACTTCGACCCGGAGTTCACCGAGCATCCGGTCGGGCTCACCGACACCGACGAGTTCAAGTCGATCCCGTTCCGATCACCCGCCGCCCTCGATCTCTATCGCTACGCAGAGCGCCAGGCCGAGCAGCGTCGCACGACGCCGACCGACGATGTCATCAGCGACATCCTGGCGCCGACGATCGACGGCGATCGGTTGACCGAACGCGAGTTCAAGAACCTCTTCGTGCTCTTGGTCAGCGCCGGCAACGACACGACCCGCTACACGATGGCCGCCGGGATGCAGGCCTTGATCGAGCACCCCGATCAGATGGAGGAACTGCGCGACTCGGTCGTTCGTGGCGAGACCGATCTGATCGAGTCCGCGGTCGAAGAGGTGCTGCGGTGGGGCACGGTGACCATGCACTTCCGACGCACGGCGACGACCGATGTCGAGATGCACGACCGGGTGATACGCCGCGGCGACAAGGTCGTGATCTGGTTCAACTCGGCAGACTTCGATGCGCGCCAGTTCGCCGACCCGTACACGTTCGACATCCACCGCTCCCCCAACGAGCACGTCGCCTTCGGGCGGATGAGCCCACACCTGTGCCTGGGCGCTCAACTGGCACGCATGGAGTTGAAGGTGGTGTTCGAGGAACTGCTGCCGAGGATCAGCGACGCCCGCTTCAACGGGCCGATCGAGCGTCTGCGTTCGAACTTCATCAGCGGCATCAAGCGCCTGCCGATCTCGGTGACGGCGGCATGAGCCGGCGTCCGCTGATCGGTCTGTCAGGGCGGCGCTGGCCGGTGGAGCGAGTGCCGCACCTGCCGCAGGGCGCGCTGCAGGGTGAAGAGGTCGACCTGCATCTCAGCGAATATCCGAAGGGCATCGCAGCGGTCGGCGGGCTTCCGGTGCAGCTGACCCGCGATGCCGACGCAGTCGACATGATCGGTCGCCTCGACGGACTGGTGATGACCGGTGGCGCAGACCCCGACCCATCGCTGTACGGCGAGCAACCACATCCGGAGCTCGGCGAGACCGAGCCGGGCCGCGACGCCTGGGAGCTGTCGCTGATCCGCGCCGCACTCGATCGCCATCTCCCGATGCTGTGCGTCTGTCGCGGTGCGCAACTGTTGAACATCGCACTCGGAGGAACGCTGGTGCAGCATCTCGACGAGGCCGACACCCACGCCCTGTGGACGACGTCGCGCACCGATCGCTGTCACGTCGTGCAGGTCAGCGCCGGCAGCAGGCTGGAGTCGTTGTACGGGACCGACATCGCCACCAACAGCTTGCACCACCAAGCTGTCGGACGACCCGGCAACGGGGTGATCGTGACGGGCACTGCCGAAGATGGTGTGATCGAAGGCTTCGAGCTCGCCGGTCGACCCGAGGTGCTGGCAGTGCAGTGGCACCCGGAGATGCTCGCCGAGCAACCCGACCCAGCGTTTGCGTGGCTGGTCGAGGAAGCCCGCCGCTTCGGTGCCCTCGACTAGAGGTCGATCGCCTCGATGGTGCGCAGGATCGTGCGCAGCGACCGTGCCAGATCGTCGCGCTCGGTCTCGGTGAGGGCCTGGGTCACGAGCGACTCGTGACGATTGAACGCCGGCATGACATCGCCGACCACGCTGCGGCCACGCGGCGTGAGTGACACCAGGATCCGGCGGCCGTCGACGCGATCCCCCTTGCGTCGCAGCAGACCGCGACCTTCGAGCGTCTTCATCACGCCCGTCAACGTCGCCGCGGTCACTCCCGCTTCGGCGGCCAGTGATCGGGCATCCATGTCACCCCACACCCGCAGCACGAACAATGCGGTGAACGCACTCCACGACAGTTCGTGCTGGGCGAGCACACCGTTCTCCATGTGGTTGCGCACCGCGGTGGCGGCGCGGAAGATGTTGGAGACCGCGGCGAGTGAGCGCAGATCGAGATCGAGATCGCTGAACGCTGCGCCCACATCGCGCTCGGCCCGCACCAGATCGCGGTCGTCGTCGCTGGCGAACAACAGCGGCATCAGCTGGCCTTCATCAACGCCAGTTCGTCGGCAATCGCCGTCCGCACACGATCGCGCAGCGTTGCCACGTCGTCGAGCGTCAAGCCGGTCGTCTCGATCGGTTCCATCACGCGGACCTCGGCGTCGGTGATCCCGAATCGCCAATCACCCTTCTGCAGCGCGGGGAACGTGCCGTCGAGCACCAGGGGGAGAATCGGTGTGCCGGTCTCGATCGCCAGACGGAAGGCGCCGTCTTTGAACGTGCGCAGTTCGCCGTCCTGGCTGCGCGTTCCCTCGGGGAAGATCATCACGCTGACACGCTTCGACAGCCGGTCCTTGCATGAATCCATCGCCGCCACGATCGAGTCGCGCTGGCCGCGAACGAGCTTGATGTCGCCGGCCATCTGCATCAGCCAGCCGACGAGCGGGTACTTGAAGAAGTCGGCCTTCGACAACCACTTCATCTCCCACGGCAACTGCGAGATCAGCAAGATGTCGACGAAGCTCTGATGGTTGGCAACGACGACGTACGGCCGCCGCGGATCGCGGATCTCGACTCCCGACGTGCGGAACCTCCAGAGCGGATTCAGCCACTGGTGCACGACGGTCAGTTTGCGGAAGAGGAACCCGGCCGCGTAGCGGCCCTTGTCGAAGGGCGCCGTCGCCAGGCGGACCACGGCGACCAATGGCACCCAGATGATGATGATCACACCGAGCATCAGCCACGCCCACAACGACAACACCGTGCGAACGACCGAATTGCCGAGCAGACGATGCCGAATGGTGCGAGCGGCCATGGGCACATCGTGGCATGGATCCGAGGCGGCGCGCACATAGCCTCTCGACGTGCGACGCACCTGGTTGGCCGGCCTGATGTTGGTGGCAACGGCCTGCAGCAATTCGTCGGCCACATTGCCACCGGCTGTGCAGGCCGTCATCGATGCCGGCGAACGATCGAGATGGACGACCAACGGCGATGACCCGTGGAACGTCGTGGTGTGCCATGTGCCGATCGACTCGCGATCGGTTGTCTACGCGGGCCTGCCGTTGCGCTTCCCATTACATGCCGAGGCGCTCGCCGCGGTGCTCGACACGAAGGTCGGCGCCTACTTCGACACGCTGTCGCACCACGCGTACCGGCCGCACTTCCGCGGCGCGGGCGAGGTGACGATTGCTGCGACCGACGAGCCGCAAGCGTGCGTCGACAAGGCGCTGGCCTTGGCGGGCCTCAGTGCGCACGGTGTGATCGCGATCGCCGACGCCGAGCACACCGCAACACAACCCGGTGGGTTCGCCAATCCCGGGAGCGACTGCGCCGCACCACCATGCCTCGCCTCCGCGACCCGCCGATCGGCCTACGTCGGCGCATCGGACTTCAGTCCCGATTGGGGCGATCGGCCGCCGATGGATCTCATCGAGCACGAGATCGGCCACGCGCTCGGCTGGCCCCACAGCGGCTACGACCCGACGCTAGAGGAGCCGCACGACAGCGCGCTCGACGTGATGAGCAACGGTGCTGCACCGCGAGACGCGCACCCCGATCGGCGCGATGGACCCGGCACGTTGGCCGTCAATCTCCTGTCGGCTGGGTGGCTGCCGACATCGGCGGTCGCTGTCGTGCCGCCGTCGGGTAGCACCGTGACCCTCGCGCCATCCGGCGGCACCTCGGGCACTCGATTGGCAGTCGTACCCCTCGATGACCACCGGTTCATCACGATAGAGGTGCTGACCGCGGAGGGGCTCGACGATCACCTCCCCGCCAGTGGGGTTGCGGTGCATCTGATCGACGGCAGCGGCCCGACCAGAACGCAGACGCCACTCGTCGGCCTGGCGCCGTACGACCGACTCGTCGTACCCGGTCAGACGTTCACCGCCGAGGGTTGGAGCGTGGCCGTGGCCGCCGATTGGCGGGCGACG
>JAYVOI010000132.1:0-5189 GCA_043758005.1 Ilumatobacteraceae bacterium | reverse complement strand
TGCTGAAAATCGGCTATCGGGCCAATTCGCCGATCGATCTACCAGGTGTTATGGATCGCGAATCTGGTCGAAATCGGCGTTCTTCAGCACCCTGCTAGAGCCCTGGTCAGGCCGACTGCACTCCCGATCAGATCGCGTGGGGCGTCAATCCGTCGGTCGATGTGGTTGCCGCCTCGGTGATCGCACTGCCGCCGCCCAAGACCTTGAGGAACGACCGGAGGGCGAACACGAGGGCGCAGCACGCCAGCAGGACTGCGGCGATCCCGAGGAGGGTGTTTCCCCACAGCGTCGAGGCGGGTGCCGGAGCCGTGGTGGCTGTTGCGGTGGGCTGACCTGCTGTGGGCTGCGCCTGCGAGGCGCCGCCGCTCGTCGGTGCGGCCTGCTGCGCCGTGGCTGCCTCGGCGGGTGGGACCACCTTGATCGTGGCCGTCATTCCCGGGTGCACCAGGCAGGCGTAGCTGAACGATCCGAGCGTGGTGAACGTGTACTGATAGCTCTCGCCCGGCTTCAGCAAGCCGGAGTTGAACGACTGGTCATCGGCGGTCACGGTGTGCGCCGCTGCCCCGACGAGCTTCCAGGTCACGGTCCCGCCCTGGGCGACCGTGGCGTCGTTGGGCTTGAACTCGTTGTCGGCCACGTCGATGTTGACCGGCTGGATGGCCGCGTCTGCGGCGCTCGTTGCTGCAGTGGTCGTCGGCGAGTTGGCCTGCGCCGCGGCCCCCGATGCCTGGCTGGCGCTGGTGGACTGGGTGGCACTCGATGTTCCGCCTGCGCCGACCACGATCGTGCCACGCATGGTGGGGTGGAGGATGCAGTTGTAGGCGAACGATCCCGGCGTGGTGAACGTGTGCGCCCAGGTACCGCCCGAGCGGATCATGTCACTGTCGAACGATCCGTCGCCGGCGGTCACGGTGTGCATTGCCTTGCCGTTGTTGGCGAACGTCACTGTGCCGCCGATCGCAACCCGGAAGCTGGCCGGTGCGAAGCCGGCGTCGCTGATCGTGATCGTGCCGGAGGCGGCACCGGCCGAGGCCGTGGACGTCGAACCGGCGGTGGAGCTGGTGCTGGCTGCTGCTGTTGCAGCAGCGGTCGTTGCTGCGGCTGTTGCAGGGGCCGCTGCCGGGACAGTGCCGTCAGGAGCCTTGGCGATCACCGTGCCGGTCATCTCTGGGTGGATCTCGCAGAAGTAGGTGAAGGTTCCCGGCGTGGCGAAGGTGTGCGACCAGCTCGTGGTCTTCTTCACCAGTCCGCTGACGAACGACTGATCGTCGGCAGTCACGGTGTGCGTCACCGTGTCGTTGTTGACCCAGGTCACCGTGCTGCCGGCGTTGACCGTGACCGCTGATGGCGAGAACAGGTTGTTGGCGATGGTCACCGACACGTTGGTCACGGCGGCGCCCGGCGCCGCTGGGGGAGCGGGCGCTGCCGGGGGACCCGCCGGCGGTGTGGTGGTGGGGGGTGCCGGCGGGACTGTGGTGGGCGGTGCGGGCGGCGGGGTGGTGGTGCCCGCGGCGAGCACGATGATCGTGCCGCGCATGTTGCCGTGGAAGTCGCAGCCGTAGGCGTAGGTGCCCGCTGCGGTGAAGGTGTGTACGAACGTTGCGCCGGCGTTCAGCGTGCCGCTGTCGAAGGTTGCGTTGTCGGCCGTGACCGTGTGCTTCGCGCCGTCATCGTTCGTCCACGTCACGGTGCCACCGACGGCGACCGTGGCCGACGCGGGTGCAAACCTCGCACCGGCGAGGTGGATCGAGGCGGTGGCCGGTGCCGATGGTACGGGTGCTGGGCCGGGCGTTGTTGCGGGCGGAACGGTGACCGGGGTGGCGTCGTTGGTGACGATGATCGTGCCGTGGTACGCCGCCACTTGGTCGTTGCGATGGTCGACGTAGGTGTAGGTGCCCACGGTCGAGAACGTGACCGAAGCGGTCTGGCCGGCGTCGAGGGTGTTGGTGCGGAACTGGGTCGGGCCGCCGGTCGACCGCAGCTCGTGCTGCTGGCTGTCGTTGTTGGTC
Organism: Ilumatobacteraceae bacterium; assembly: GCA_043758005.1. Classification (GTDB taxonomy): domain Bacteria; phylum Actinomycetota; class Acidimicrobiia; order Acidimicrobiales; family Ilumatobacteraceae; genus JAENVT01. The sequence continues at coordinate 3,180 of JAYVOI010000132.1, read as the reverse complement.
CACGTGACGGTGGTGCCGACGTGGATGGTCACGCTCGCTGGGCTGAGCGTGTCGGTGATGCTGATGCCGATCTGATCGGCCGCATTGGCGACGACGCCGACACCGAGGACGGACAGGACGACCGCGATGATGATGGCGACGAGCGCCGGGATCTTTCCGACTCGGTGAGCCCGTACCTTCGTGTGGGTTTGTGTTGCTGCGTTCATTTCAGTTCCCTCCGGTTCTGCTGTATTGCACGGTACGGAGATTGTTCGGCACCAAACAGTGCTGTCTGCCTGGAAGTATTCGGGTCGCTGGTCTGAGCCGAACGTCCTGCTCTTGGGCCCAGCGGCTTAAGTCATCGGGCCTTCATCACGGGGCGTTCGTGAGCGTCGCCTAGCATCGAAACGCATGCGCATCCTGTCCCTCCTGCCATCGGCGACGGAGATCCTGTTCCAGCTCGGACTCGGCGACGCGGTGGTCGGCGTGACCTTCGAGTGCGACTTCCCACCCGAGGCGCGCTCGAAGCGGATCGTGTCGACATCGGCACTACCCGAAGGGCTGACACCCGCCGAGATCGACGCCGTCGTGAAGCAGCGGATGGCGGCCGGCGAGGACTTGTACCGTCTCGACCGCAACGCGTTCGCCGACCTCGATCCGACGCTGGTCGTGACCCAGGACCTGTGTGCCGTCTGCGCGGTCGATGTGACCAAGGTCGACGATGCGATCGCCTACCTGGGGTGTCGCGCGGAGATCCTGACGCTCGACCCGATGACGCTCGACGAGGTGATCGACTCGGTCCGTCTGGTCGGCGAACTCACCGGCACGATCGCGGAGGCGAACGTGATCATGCAGGAGGGTCGTGATCGGTTGGCCGCGGTTGCCGCCAAGCTCGACGGCGTGATGCCTCGCCCCACGCTGTTGCTGGAATGGACCGATCCCGCCTTCACCGACGGCCATTGGGTGCCCGACATGATCACCGCCGCGGGCGGTCGATCGGTGGCTGGACGGCCCGGTCAGAACTCGCAAGGTGCGACGTGGGACGAGATCGCCGCTTGCGCCGCGGAGGTCGTGATCGTCGCGCCGTGTGGGTTCCGCCTCGCCGGTGCCACGGAATTGGCCGAGCAGGTCGTGGCCCGCGGCATGCTGCCCGCCGGTGCCGAAGTCTGGGCCGTTGATGCCGACGCCTTCGTCGTGCGTCCCAGCCCTCGGGTCGTCGACGGTGTCGAGACCTTCGCCTCGATCCTGCACCCCGAGCGCCACGGCCACCCCGACCCGCACGCCGGCGTCCGGGTGCGCTAGTCGGGCTGCTCGACCTCGTGGAGTGTTTCGAGGTACCCAGGGAGGCGCCAAACACTCCACAGGGTTGGGACGGGTTACTTGACCTTCACGAAGATCACCGAACCGACCACCATGGTCGTGTTCGGTGCGGGGGTCTGTTCGAGGACGGTACCGATCGCGGCCGTCGGCGAGTTGCCGGGCTGGGCGACGACGGTCCAACCGTTGGCCTGGGCGTCGGCGCGAACCTTGGAGATGTCGCCGTTCACATAGTTGGCGAGCGGCGTGGGCTTCAACGCGGTCAACGTCGCATTGGCCGTGTCCAACTGCCCCTGCAACGTCTTCAGCGACGCTTGGGTCTGGGTCAACGAGCCGTTGGCGGCGTCGAGATCGGCCTGCAGCTTGGCCACCTGGGCCTTGCTGGCATCGAGATCGGCCTGGAGGCCGGTGGTTGCACCGCCGGCAGTGCCGACCTGCGCGGCCAGGGCGTCGCGCTCCGCCTGTGCCTGCGCCAGGGACGCCTGCGCGTCCGCGAGGTCTTGTGCCGCTTGTGTCTGCGCAGCAGTGAGCAGGTCGACCTGGTTCTGCAGATCCGCGGCGGAGGTGGCGGTGGAGTCGACCGTCGACCCGAGCGGCTGCGTGTTGGATGTGAGGGGCGTGGTGTCGGGGTGACGACCGTCGCCGATCAGGAAGCCGATCAGCCCGCCCACCACCAGGGCGAGCACGGCGACGACGTACGGCCACGCCTGCCGGCGTTCGTCCACGTACATCGGGCCACTGGCGACCGGCACGACCGGCTGAACGGTTGGAGGAACGACCGCCTGGTACGGCACCTGCGGGATGACCCGCGTCGGCTCGTACGCAGCCACCGGCTCGAGCGGAGTGTCGGCTGGCACGACGTAGATCGGATCGACCGCACCCGGTTCGAGAATTGGTTCCTGTGGCACGCTGGCCCTCCCTGGTTCGACCGGAGCACGGCTCCGTAGCCTCACCACTACCCGTCAGGGACCTCGGGCAAACGAGCGGCGGCGCGCAGTCCTAGCTCAGCCAGGGATATCGGGCAGTGTCTTTTCCGGCGTAGTCGGGATCGAGGTAGATGAAGACGCGCTGGATCTTCCAGTCGCGGATCTCGAACACGTCGCACCATCGACCGGCCCCCGATTCGGGTGCGCCGGCGCGCCACGGCCCGTCCAGGTGCTCGCCGTGACTGGTGCCCTCGGCGACGATCGTGTCGCTGCCCGAGAAGATCCAGTTGAAGTGGGAGAAGTGATGGGTGATGCCCTTCAGGGTGGCGCCGACATCGCCGAACAGCTTGCCGATCTCGTCCCTGCCATTGGCCAAGCCCCACTTCGGGAAATAGACCTGGGCGTCGTCGGCGAACAGATCCAGGATGCTTCCACCGGTCGAAGTGACCCCACCGTTGTCGAACGCCTTCAGGTATTCGATGGCCACCGACTTGCGTTGTTCGTCGGTCATCGTCTGAGTGGTCAGTGCCATGCGTGCCTCCGGTTGTCGAACGAGATCAGAGCCGAACCTTACGTCAGCCTCGGGAACGCCTGTCGACCCGAGAGCAGTCCAGTCGGGGCCAGGTCGCGTCGCATCAGCACGACAGCGCCGCTGACGATCTCACGCGTGACGTACCGTCGATTCAGCAACTCCTCCACGGCGCCAGACGGATTGCATCCGTTGGCAGTTCCGTACATTGCGACGAACGTCGGGGCGTCGTCGCCGGCGAAGAGTTGGACGAGCTTCGTCTGCGCATCCTTGCCGTGCTGGACCCCGTCGAGCCACAGGTATGGGTACAGCGCGATCGCATCTGCCGCCGCGTACAGCCCGGCGCTCGCGCACATTGCAAAAAGCGTCGACCCAGGAGTTCGGTGGTCGCGGTACCACTGACCGATTCGCTCGTCGACCACGAGGCGA
>JAYVOI010000131.1:0-5192 GCA_043758005.1 Ilumatobacteraceae bacterium | reverse complement strand
CACCCTGGCCCCGGGTGAGTCGGCTGCGCCGCTGCCAGGCGAACCGGCCGGGACGAAGACGTTCACCGGCCTGGCGCGCAACCACGTCGATACGCCGGTGGAGTACCCGCAGACTCCGCCCCTGGGTGGCAACCACTCGCCGGCCTGGCAGAACTGTCAGTACTACGACACGTCGATCCCGAACGAGCGTGGCGTGCACTCCCTGGAGCACGGCGCCGTGTGGATCACCTACGCACCCGACACGTCGCAAGCCGACCGGGACGTGCTGAAGGCGCTGGCCCAGACCGGCGACCACATTCTGATCTCGCAGTACGACGGTCTGCCGTCCCCGGTCGTGGCGTCGGCGTGGGGGAAGCAGTTGCAGCTGCAGTCGGTCAACGATCCGGAGCTGCAGCAATTCGTCACGTTCTTCGAGAACGGCCCACAAACGCCCGAGCCCGGCGTGACCTGCCGCGAGAGCACGAGCGAAACCACCTGACGCCGGGCTGGTGCCTCCGCTGGCACCGATCTGGGCGCATACGGCCCATCTTGCGCCCAGCGGTTGCGGTATATCGTTCGCGGGTATGGCACGACCCGTTCATTTCGAGATCCACGCCGATGACCCGCAGCGAGCCATCGCCTTCTACACCGACGTCTTCGGGTGGACCGTCAACCAGTGGGCAGACCAGCAGTACTGGCTGGTGTCGACGGGTCCGAAGGACGAGCCGGGCATCGATGGGGCGATCCTGCCGCGGATGGGCGACCGGCCAGCCGCCGGTGCCCCGGTCGTCGGCATGGTCAACACCATGGAGGTCGCCGATCTCGACAGCGCATTGACCAAGGCGTACGGACGCGGCGGCGTGCTCGCGCTCGACAAGATGGTCATCCCGGGCGTCGGCACGGTCGCTTACGTGCTCGACAGCGAGGCCAATGTCATCGGGATGCTGCAACCCGAGGCCTGAGCACCGCACATGACGACCCTCACGCGCCCACCTCGTGTCACGCCGGGTGATTCGGTCGCGCTGGTCAGCCCGTCGTGGTTCGCCGCCGGCGCCTTTCCCCACCGGGTCGAGCGCGGGCGGGCGTACATCGAATCGATCGGTCTCCGTCTCGAGGTGATGCCCAACGCACTGGAACGCGGGGCGTGGACGGCAGGGAGCGCGCAACAGCGAGCCGACGATCTGCATTGCGCCTTCGCGGACGACAACGTTTCCGTGGTGCTCTGCGGGATCGGCGGCAACCATTCGAACGAGCTCGTCGATCTGCTCGACTACGACCTGATCCGTGACCACCCCAAGATCTTTCAGGGCTTGTCCGACATCACGGTCCTGCATTGCGCACTCCAACGCCACGCGGGAATCGCCACGTTCTACGGTCCGGCGCTCGTCACGAGCCTCGCCGAATACCCGACTGTGTTCGACCTGACCGATCGGGCGATGCGGGCGGCCTGGTTCGGCGATGCGCCTCTGCGCTACGAACCTGCGGTCGAGTGGACCGACGAGTTCCTCGACTTTGGGACCAAGGCCGATCTGGGCAGGCCTCGCGAACGGCGCCCCGGCGGTGGGTGGGTCTGGCTGCACCCAGGCACGGCCACGGGTCCGATCCTCGGCGGGTGCATCGAGTCGCTGTGCTGGCACGTCAAGGGATCGCCGGAGTGGCCCGATCTCGAGGGATGTGTGCTCCTGCTCGAACCGTCGGAAGAGGCGCCACCACCGTCGGCTGTGGCCTCCTTCCTCACCGATCTGCGACGACTCGGCGTGATGGAGCAGATCTCCGGCCTGGTGTTCTCCCGACCGATCAACTACCTGGCCGACGACATTCCCGTGCTGTGGGATGTCGTGCGCGACGCGACCGAGGGCGCGGGCATCCCCGTGTTGGCCAACTTCGATTGCGGCCACAGCGATCCGATGCTGACCGTGCCGCTGGGGGTCGAGGTGCAGCTCGACTCGGCGGCCGAAACGTTCGTCACGAGCGTTGCGCCGACGGTTGGTTGATCCGTCAGCGGAAGTCGGGGTCCTCGGCTTCCTCGAGGTCGGGGAGGACGAGGTCCCATCGATCGAGGCAGTCCTCGCAGCGATAGGCGACGAAATCGCCGGGCAGCCACACGCCGTCCTCGCGCGGTTGTGTCAACAAGTGGCATCGGCCGCCGCAGTCGACGCAGACGATCAGCGGTTCGGGTTCCAATGCGATACCGCGGCACGCTATACCGTGAGGCTGTGCCAGCAGTCGCAGCCATCGACGAGGCCGGTGTCGTGCTGGCGCAACTGCTGTCGGAGCTTGTCGCCTTCCCGACCGAGAGCACCACCTCGAACCTCGGCTTGATCCAGTGGGTCGCTGAACACGTCGAATCGAATGGCGGGCGCTCGACCGTGCTTGCGGGCAGTGAGGGGCGCGCCAACCTGCTCGCGTCCTTCGGCCCGGTCGCACACGGCGGTGTGATGCTGTCGGGTCACACCGATGTCGTGCCCGCCGGTACCGGCTGGGCCACGGACCCGTACTCGATGACCAAGGTCGGCGATGCGTTGTACGGCCGCGGGACTGCCGACATGAAGGGCTTCATCGCTGCAGTCATCCGCGTCACCGAGCGGTTCCGCGAGGTCGAGCTGGCGCGCCCGTTGCATCTCGCCCTGTCGTTCGACGAGGAGATCGGTTGTATCGGCGTCCGTGATGCACTCGAGGTGATTGCCCGCCGGGACGACATCCGTCCGGACGTCGTGCTGATCGGAGAACCGACGATGATGCGACCTCGGCACAGCCACATGGGCAAGCTGGCGTTCGAGATCGTGTGCCGTGCGGCGGCGGCTCACTCCAGCATGTCGCACGACAGACCAAGTGCCATCTCCGCGGCCGCCAGGCTGATCCATGCGCTCGACGAGCTCCAGCTACGTCATCGGCCGACGGGGGATCCGGAGGTCACGTTCAACTGCGGGACCATCGCGGGCGGCGGCGCACTCAACGTGATCGCCGACCGCTGCGCGTTCACCTTCGAGACCCGCTTCACCGTCGATCACGACCCCGACACCGTCCTGCGCAGCTTCTGGGAGGCCGTCGAGGCCGAACGTGTCGCGCTGGCCGCCGTTGGCGGATCGGTGCACGCCACCGAGATCACTCGCTACCCGGCGTTGCGCACGGATTCGGACGATCCGTGGCTGCGTGTGATCGAACGCATCGCCGACGCCGGGCCGGCGACGTCCATCGGATTCGGCACTGAGGGTGGCCTGTTCGCGGCCGCGCTGGACGCGGCGGTGGTGATCTGCGGGCCTGGCGACATCGCCGTTGCTCATCGCCCGGACGAGTACGTCAGCGTCGAGCAGTTGCTGCGATGCGAGCGCTTTCTCACCGGTCTGGTCCAACAGGTCTGTGTCGAGCTTGCCGCCGTGGGCTAGATGTACAGCGAGACAATGAGGATGGAGACCAGCCATGGAGACCGTGACCTTGCCAGCCGATGAGACCTCGACGGATCGCCTGCTTGCAGCCGTGGAGGAACTCGGGCCGCGGTGGAGACAGCGGATGGCCGAGCACGACCGTACGTCGACGTTCCCGCACGAGAACCTCGTCGAGGCGAAAGCGGCCGGCCTGCACCGATTGACGGTCCCGGTCGAGTACGGCGGGTTCGGATACTGGATGCCCGGCAACTTCAGCGGCCTCTACCGGGTGCTGGAGCGGATGGCGTATTGGGACACCAACACAGCGCAGTTGTTGCAAGTGCACAATCATGCGGCCGGGATCATCTCCTTCCATTCGTCGCCTGCGCAGCGCGACCGCTACCTGCCGCAGATCGTCGACGGTGCATACCTCGCTTCGCTGGGCTCCGAAGCCCACCTGTACGAGAACGGTGCGGAGGCACTGGCTTCCGAGCTGACGGCGGTGGAGGGCGGCTATCAACTCACGGCACGCAAGGCGTTCGCATCGGTCGCGGCGATCGCCAAGTACCTCCTGGTGTGGTGTGCTGTCGAGGGCGATACGCCCTACGCGGGGCGGATGGTGTTCGCCGTCGTACCGACGGATGCCCCGGGCGTCACGCTGCTCGACGACTGGCAGATGCTCGGCATGCGCTCAACGGTGTCGTGCAGCGTCGCCTTCGCTGATGTGTTCGTGCCCTCCGACGATGTGGTCGGTGTGCCTGGCGGATGGATCGACAACGACCCCCGCACGTTCTCGTGTGGCTACGCGTCCAACCACCTCGGCACTGCGCAGGGTGCGTTCGACTTCATTGCGGCATACGTCGCCAGTCGCGACGACCTCAGCTCGTCGGAGGCGGTCAAAGTTCGGCTTGGGAGGATGGACGCTCAGTTGTTCGCCGCACGTGCCGCGTTGCGTTCGACTGCTGCTCGCCTCGATCGCGGGGACGATCCTGACGAGTGCGAGGCCGACGCGATACGCACCATGCACTTGGCCAAGAACGCCGTGCTCGACATCCCGTACCAGGGCTTCGACATCGTCGGTGCGCGTGCCGCACACGAGCGCTACCCACTTGGCCAGATGATGCGCGACGCCCGCACCTTCACACTCCACTTCCGCGACGACCTGTATGTCCAGCGCCTCGCCGACCTGGCGATGGGCAGGGGCTTCTCGGCGAAGAAGGCCCGCAGCGGCTCGACACCGTTCGACCAGTCGGCCGCAGGAGCGTGAGGTGCACGACGACACCGCACTGCTGATCGACGTCTGCTCGATCGATTCGATCTGGGGCAAGGAGCGCGAGCTGGCCGAGTTCTTCGCCGGGCAGCTGACGGCGTGGGGTTGTGACCAGGTCGAACTTGTTGATTCCCGCCCCTGCCGACCCTCGGTCGGGGCTCGGCTGGCCGGAACCGGAGGAGGACGATCGCTGGTGTTGAACGGTCACCTCGACATCTACGAGCTCAGCGAGGACTGGACGCGCGACCCGTTCGCCGCCGCCCTCGACAACGGCAAGGTGTACGGCGCAGGGATCGCCGACATGAAGGCGGGTACGGCGGCGGCGGCAGCCGCCGTGCGACGCATCGCGGCAAGCGATCAGCGGCCGCGCGGCGACGTCGTCTTTCAAGGCGTTTCGTGCCACTTCGAGGGTGGCGTCGGGACCCGGTCATTGTGTGCCGCCGGCTTCGTCGGCGATGCGGCGATCGACTGCGAGCCGTCGAGCAACACGATCGGCATCGCTCACCGCGGTGCGGCGTACCTGAAGATCACGACCAGGGGCCGTCAGGCGCATACGACGTACAAGCATCTCGGCGTCA
>JAYVOI010000130.1:0-12007 GCA_043758005.1 Ilumatobacteraceae bacterium | reverse complement strand
CAGCCAAGGGCGCATCGAGTCCTGCATCGACCACGCGCTTGATGATGGCCTGGGCCTGCAACGCTCCACGAGCGACCTCGGCAGCGAGCGTCATTGCCCGCTCGTGCAGGGCATCCGTTGACACCAACTCATCGGCGAGCCCGATCCGCAGGGCCTCCTCGGCCTTGACCTGCCGGCCGGTGATCATGATCTCCTTGGCCTTGCTGGCGCCGACCAGCCGCGGCAGCCGTTGGCTCCCGCCGCCACCGGGAATGATCCCGAGCAGGATCTCCGGCTGACCGAACACTGCCCGCTCGCCGCCGATCCGGTAGTCGCATGCCAGCGCCAACTCGCATCCGCCGCCGAGCGCGTAGCCACTGACTGCGGCGATGACGAATCGCGGGATCGCCGCGACCGCATCGAGAGCGGAGTGGAAGCCGGCGGTGATGTCCACTGCCCGCTCAGCATCGCCGAACTCGCTGATGTCCGCGCCGGCCGCGAAGATCCGCTCGCCACCGGTGATCACGACAGCACCGGGTGGGTTGGCGGTCAGTTCCTCCGCCACAGCTCGCAGCTCGGCCAGCAGCGCCTGCGAGAGCGCGTTCACCTTCGGATTGTTCAGCGTCACGACGGCGACACCGTCGTCGCGTCGTTCGACCAGCACCAGTTCTCCCATGGATCCACCCTACGCGCTGGCTCCCACAGCTCCCGCAACGCCCGACCGCCGTGAGCCCGATGTCGCGCCCGCGGACACACCCGGCTCACATCACATCGCCCGCCAGCCTGGCGTGAGCCCGGTGTCGCGCCTCACGCGACATCGGGCTCACACCAAATATGTGCGGTCCGACATTCCGCTGACGGCTCCTCACCGTTGCTCTTTGCAGTGATGAACAATGACTCGCAACCACCAGACATTCACCTACTGATGGCGGCCCAGCACGGAGCTGCGTCAACCGCCCAAGTCCGACGAAGCGTGCCTTGGCGACAACAGACCTCGCTCATCGGAGCCAAGATCTGGCAGCGCGACCACGAGCGAGTGGTGACCAGCCGCTCGACACCAGCGACATGGCACCAAAGCGTGATGGTCGCGACCCTGGCAACGCGAGGGGTGGCGTCACACTCGACGGCGGCGAGGTTGCACGGCTTCGACGGGCACGATCGCTACAACGGGGTCCACATCACACTGCGGTATCACCAGCGTCGCCATGCTCACCCGGGCGCGCACGTGCATGTCAGCCGGGTGCTCGACCGTGCCGACCAACTCCTGATTGATGGCATCCCGACCGTCATCGTGCCGGTGTGCCTGATCCAGCTCGCCGAAAGGTCGACCGACGAGATGGTCAAAGCGCTCGAGGGTTGCCTGCGCGATGGTGTCAGCCCGACCTGGATCCGCCAGGCCGTCGCCCGATACGACCGCCGGGGCAGCGCGGCGCCGAAGCGTGTGCTACGGGCGCTGAACGAACGGGTCGACGGGACGCTTCCACGAAGTTGGTTTCAACGCCTCGGGTCACGGCTGCTCGCAGAGGCCGGCATCGAAACGACCGACGAGTACCCGGTCTACGGAGGCACGCGGCTGGTTGCCGAGCTGGACCTGGCAATTCCGGAGCTCCGCATCGGAATCGAGTGTCAGAGCTGGAAGTGGCATGCAACACCCGAGGCACAGCGCCACGATGCCGCACGCAAGCGCACTCTCCGTCGGCTCGGCTGGGAGATCATCGACCTGTGGTGGAGCGACCTCGACCGTTTCGACGACGTCTTGGCCACGCTGGCGGTGATCATCTCAGAACGTCGGCCCGACCCGGTGTGAGCCCAATGCCGCGCCAGACGCGACACCCGACTCACGACTCGCCGGGATCAGCCGCCGATGCCTTCGAGCATCTCGTCGGCGGCGGTCCAGGGGTCGGTGCGGTGGTGGGCGACGTCGGCCTGGAGACGTTCCCACCGATCGCCGGTCGTCAACTGGCGGGCGCGCTGTTCGAGGCGGCGAGCAACGATCTCGCGCAACTCCTCGCCGACTCGGAACTGGCGGCGACGGGCCAACTCGCCCGATGCCTCGATCGCGGCTCGATGAGCGAGCACGGCCGACCAGTATTCATCGATGCCTTGACCAGTCGTGGCCACCACCGGCAGGATCGGCGGATACCACACATCTGACGATAGATCCGAGAGCTCGAGCATCTGCTCGAGGTCGCGACGGGTCTCGTCGACGCCTTTGCGGTCGGCCTTGTTGATCACGAAGATGTCGGCGATCTCCATCAGCCCGGCCTTGTTGGCCTGCACCGAGTCGCCCCAGCCCGGGTTGACCACGACAACGGTGGTGTCGGCCTTGCCGGCAATCTCGACCTCGACCTGCCCGACACCGACCGTTTCGATCAAGGTCCACGGTCGACCGATGGCGTCGAGCAGACGAGCAGCCTCGGGCGTGGCCAGCGACAGTCCGCCGAGATGACCGCGAGTGGCCATCGAGCGGATGAACACGCCGGGATCGGTGGCGTGCTCCTGCATGCGCACCCGGTCACCGAGGATGGCACCACCGGTGAACGGTGACGACGGGTCGATCGCCAGGACGGCGACCTCGAGCTGCAGCGACCGGAGATGGCCGATGGTTGCGCTCGTCAGCGTGCTCTTCCCCGACCCCGGCGCCCCCGTGAGACCGACGAGGTATCCGCTGCCACTTCGCGGATGCGCCATGCGAGCGATCTCTCTGGCCTCGTCACCACCGCGCTCGATGAGCGAGAGCAGACGAGCAAGCGCGGCACGATCGCCATCGCAGGCAGCGCCGAAGAGTTCGGCAACGGGACGGGTACGGCCTGCCATCTAGTCGATGTTGACGACTTCGGTCACGCCATCGATTCGATCGCGCATGATGCGCTCGATGCCGGCTTTCAAGGTGCCCGTGCTGGCTGGGCACGTTCCGCACGCACCGACCAGGGTTACCGAGACGACACCGGTCTCCTCGTTGACGTCGCGCAGTACGATGTCGCCGCCGTCGGCCTGAAGGGCCGGACGGATGACTTCGATGGTTTCTTCGACTTGGGCACGCATGGTGTCGACGTTCTTTCGGTGGAGGCCGCCTGTCATTGAAGCAGGATGGACCGTAGGATTGCGACTCATGTCAACGTTTCGTTCGGCACACATCATTCCCCCGAGTGGCAGATGACACGGGGCACCCGATGATTGCTCACCAGGGCGGCTGGGATGAGATCCTGCTCGTGCTCGGGCCGATCGCGGTGATCGTCGGGCTGTTGATGCTGGCCCGCAAGCGGGTCGATGCCGCCGAACAGAAGCCGGCCCCAAAGGGCGCCAACCCGCAGGTCAAGCCCTAGACACGCTCGATATCGGCGCCGATTCCGACGAGGCGACCGACAAGATCGTCGTAGCCGCGGTCGACGTGGTGCACACCGCTGACAACCGTCTCGCCCTCTGCTGCGAGACCGGCCACCACCAGCGCGGCACCGGCACGAATGTCGGGCGCACGCACCGGCGCGCCACTGAGTCGAGCGACACCACGAACCACCGCGTGATGACCGTCGGTGCGGATGTCGGCGCCGAGCCGTTGGAGCTCTTCCACGTAGCGGAACCGGCCTGGGTACAGGTTCTCGGTGACGATGCCGACACCGTCGGCGACCGCCAACATCGTCACGATGAGCGGCTTGTAGTCCGTGGCGATCCCTGGGTACGGCAAGGTCGCCACATCGATCGAGCGCAACCGTTCGTGCGCCCACACTGCCAGGCCGTCGCCGACCGATGTCACCGCGACCCCCATGTCGATGATCCGGCGCACCAACATGTCCATGTGCTCGGGTCGCGCACCGCGTAGCACGACTTCGCCGCCGCAGACCGCGACCGCGGCGAGGTAGGTGGCCGCTTGGATGCGGTCGGCCACGACAGCATGATCGGCGGCGTGTAACGAGCCAGGCTCGACACCGTGCACGATCAGCGTCGACGATCCGGCGCCTTCGATGTCGGCGCCCATCGAGGTCAACATCGCGCACAGGTCGGCGATCTCGGGCTCGCGCGCCGCGTTGTCGATGACCGTCGTGCCCTTCGCGTGCACTGCCGCCGTGAGGATGTTCTCCGTCGCCCCGACACTGGGGAACTCGAGGGTGATATCGGCGCCGCGCAACCGATCAGCCGATGCCTCGACGTAGCCGTGCTGCAGTTCGAACGTGGCACCCATCGCTTCGAGACCTTTGATGTGCATGTCGATCGGACGGCTGCCGAAGTCGTCACCGCCGGGCAGCGACAACGTGACGCGGCCGCAGCGACCCAGCAGCGGACCGAGCACGTTGATCGACGCCCGGATCCGCTCCACGAGCTCGTACGGGGCGACCGGGGTGATGTCACCACCGTTGATCATGGTCAGTGAGCCATCGCCGTCGAAGGTGGTCGACACGCCAATCGCTGCCAACAGGTCGCTCATGATCGCAACGTCGTCGATGCTCGGCACATTGGTGAGGTGATACGTACCGTCAGCGAGCAGCGTCGCCGCCATCAGCTTCAGCACGGAGTTCTTGGCACCGGGAACGATGACCTCGCCGCGCAGGGGCGCGGCGCGGCGAATCACAATCCGGTCGGAATCCATAGCCGTCAAGTATGGCCGAAGTGCACCGCAACTCGGTTCGATCTCGAGACCTGATGCCCGCCGGCCACCAGTAGCCTCGTGGCGTGTCCCGCCGCGAACGGACGTTGCACCAGTCGTGGCCTGCGGGTACACCCGAGGCACAGCGCGCCAGCACCCCACGAGCTGATCTGCTCGAGGAGATCATGGCGTCGACCGATGGCACCTCGACGACCTTCGCGCAGTGCGATGGACCGTTCACCACCTATCAGCGCACGATCGTCGAGAGCCCGGCCACCGTCGACGAAACCATTCAATACCGAATCGTGATCCCCTGGTTCGGGTGGCTGTTCGCCCTTCCGGTGCGCAACACGCTGCGCCGACGACCGCGCGACGAAGCCGTGCCGTGGTGGTCTCCCCCCGACCGCCTCTCGCAACGCAACGTGGCCACGCTCGGCCTCCTGGCCGCGGCGTCGATGGCCGCGGCGTTCGCCAACACGCTGTTCACCCAGACCGCCAGCTTCGCGGCCGACGGGTTCGGGATCGGCACGCGTGCTCAGGGTCTCGGCGGGGTGATCGTGCGGCTGGGTGTGGTGATCGCCATCCCGTTCGCGATGCTGGCCGACCGTCGTGGGCGGCGGCAGATGATCATCGTCACCGCATGGGTTGCGCCGGTGTGGTGCGCGCTCGGCGCGATCGCACCGAACTTCTGGGTGCTGGTCGGCACGCAGACGATCGGTCGGCCGGTCGGTCTGGCGCTGGCGCTGCTGATCGGCGTGGTCGCAGCCGAAGAGATGCCGCGCAGCAGTCGCGCATACGCGCTCAGCGTGCTGGCGCTCGCCGGTGGACTCGGCGCGGGCGTGGCCGTCGCCGCACTGCGCCTGGCCGACCTCGGTCGAGACGGATGGCGGCTGGTCTACCTCCTCTCGTTGATCTGGTTGCTCCCGGCGTACCACCTCACTCGACACCTGCCCGAGACACGGCGCTTCCAACACCGTCACGTCGGTGCGCAGCCGCTCGATCGTCGCCGGTTCCTCACGATCTCGATCGTGGCGATCACCGCCAACCTCTTCGTTGCCCCGGCGTCGTTCTTCCAGAACCGCTACCTCGACCACGTGCGCGGCTACACCGGTGGAGGCATCGCTCTGTTCACGCTGTCGACCGCAACGCCGGCATCAATCGGGCTGATCGTCGGCGGGCGGATCGCCGACATCGTCGGTCGTCGCGCCGTCCTGGCCATCTGCATGCCCATCTCGACGCTGCTGATCGTCGGCTCGTTCACCTACGGCGGGTCGACGATGTGGCTGCTCGCGCTGCTGGGCGGGATGCTGGCGGGCGCCGCCTACCCCGCCTTCACGGTCTACCGAACCGAGCTGTTCCCCACCGGCAACCGTGGACGTGCCAATGGCTACATCACGGCGCTCTCGTTGGCCGGCAGCAGCATCGGCCTGATCGCAGTCGGCGGGTTGGTCGACCGCGGCTGGACCTACGGCAAGGCGATGCTGCTGGTCGGATTGGGACAACTGGTCGCTGCGGTGATCGCCTTTCTCGCGTACCCCGAGACCGCACACCTCGAGCTCGAGCAGATCAATCCGCAGGACGCTTAGCCGAGACCCGAGATCCACTCCGCAATCATCGCCGCGATCATTTCATCGCAACCTTTGAGGTCGTGGCCGCGACGTTCGATCCAGTGGTGCGTCACCTTGCCCGGGACGGTCGCTGTCCAGTGCTGCAGCTCGTCCGGCGAGCCGAACGGATCACGGCTGCCGTGGATGAACAGGCACGGCACGGTCAACCGTGGCAGGTGCTCGACCCGCAGCGAGTCGGGCTTGCCCGGTGGATGCAGCGGGTACGAGATCAGCACCAGGCCGTTCGCCGGGAGAGGGTCGTCAGCGTCACCGGCCGCCATGGAGCACATGCGTCCGCCCATCGATCGCCCGCCGAGAACCAGCCCGCCGTCGAGCAGCGGCGCGGCCGCATCGCGCACGGTCTGCAACAGGACGGGCGCCCGATCGGGCGCCTTGCGACCGGCAAGGCGATAGGGAAAGTCGGCGCGGACACAGCGCATCGGGGCGACCGCCGCCTCGATGGCCAGCAAGCTGGAATGCGTGCTCGACGAACCGGCGCCGGGGAACAGCAGGAGGTTCACGTCAGCAAGATTCGACGGGCTTCACCCAATCGCTCGATCTCGTGGCCGGCGACGTCTTCGTTGCCGCCGTAGTCGGGATGCACCTCGCGCAGCTTGGATCTGAATTGAGCCATCACTTCCTTCTTCGTGACCTTGCCCGTTCCCATCGGGAACCCCAACATCTCGAGTGCCCAGGCCTTCGGATCCGCCATGGTTGCCAACGCAGAACCGGCGGTGCCGGCAAGGTTGGCGACGAACGACGGCCCGATCGCACCTCGCCAACGCATCGCTTTGTGCAGCGACGGGTTCAGCGCCCGTCGAGCCTCGATGCTGAGTCGCTCGACCGCATAGATCGCACCCAGCACCTGCGCCAGTGGTGCACCTTGCGGGTTGAGGCTGAACCGCACGCTGTCGCCCTCGCCCTCGAGCCGATGCACGCTGACGGCGAGACCGTGGCGGTCGACCTGGTATCGATGCAGCAACCGCGGTTGCACCACGCGCTCACCGCGACTGACCTGGTCGAGCAGGCGGTGCACATCAGGGATGAGATCGTGGTCGACGTCGGGGAGGTGGGCCGCGATCACAGCACCCAGCAGCAGGCCACCGAAGCCCGGCGTGGGATCGACCGGCAATACCAGGTGCCCCAGCGACACGCGCCGCGTCGGGGTGACCGGGCGCGAGTGCCAGACCTCCAGCTCGGCCAACAACACGATGTCGCTCCTCTACACGTACGGTCGCAGCAGGTCGTGCAACTCGGCAGCGACTGCTTGTGTCTCGACCACGTCGGGCTCGTCACCGTCGACGAGCGCAGCGGCGAGCTCGTCGGCCAGCTCGCACATGCGCAGCCACAGCCGCTTGTCGACGCCGTAGGGCGGGTGCTCGGGGTCGGCCACGTCGGTGGCGCTCAGCAACTGCTCGAGCCCGTCCGCATCGAGCGGGTTGCGCTGCAACCGGTCACCGGCGAGGAAGAACGTCGTCAACGTCTCGAACGGGAGTTGATCGGCCTCGGCACGCTCCTCGTCGGTTTCATCGGGCAGTTCGATGCCCTCGTCATTCTCAACATCGTCGAGGATGGAATCGACCAGCTCCTCATCGTCGGTCCCGACCAGCAACACGTCTTCCTCCCACCGGAAGGGAAGCCCGCGGGCGACCAGGTGCGAGGTGATGAGATCGCGCTCGCTCTGCTCCCACTCGGCCAGGTCGTACTCGGTCGACGCAGCGTCGTCGGGGAGCGGAACGGGCTCGCGCGGTGTTGCCTCGTCGTTGTCGCCGGGGATGCCGAGGCGCATCTCGACCTCGGCGACGATGTCGTCGGTCGCCTCCTCGGCGGACTCGGGAACGATCAGTTCACTGCCGTCCCATGCGTGAGGGACCTCAGCGTCGGCCAGCGCTGCGGCGAGCTCGGCCATCTGCTCGAACGACCAATTGGCCAGGTCATAGTGCACCCGCGTCGCGTCGGGATCGTTCGGGTTCCAATCGTCGGTCACGGCACGTGACGCTATCCGCCAAGAACGTGCGTGGCGAGAAACACCTGCATACGGCGGTACTCATCGAGTTGATTCTCCGGCCGGCGAAAGCCGTGCCCCTCGCCTTCGTAGACGACGAACTCGACCTGTGCACCCGCGGCCCGACACCGTTCGACGAACGCGCGGCTCTGCTCGATCGGCACGACAGGATCGCTGTCGCCGTGCATGACGAGAAGCGGCGTGGCGGTCAGACGGTCAGCGAAGGTCGTCGGCGAACGCCCGTGGTACAGCGCGGCTGCCTCCGGCAAGGGGCCCACCAGCGACTCGGTGTAGTGGCGCTCGAAACGATGGCTGCGCTCGGCAAGGTCGGACAGGTCGGTCACCGGGTAGGCCACGATCGCGGCGGCGATCAGCGACCGGTGCGCGGCAGCGACGCCGAGCGCCGTGAACCCACCGGCCGACGAACCGACGATCGCCGTCCGCGCTGCTGACCCCCATCCATTCGAATGGGCGTGAGCGATGACGTCGGCGGTATCGCTGACGTCGAGCTCGCCCCATCGGCCGCGCAGCGCCTGCTGGTAGGCACGGCCATGCCCCGTCGACCCGCGGTGGTCGGGCACCAGCACGTTCCAACCGAGTGAACGCCAGTAGGCAATGCGGGGCATGAAGGTGACCTGCCACTGGTCGGTGGGGCCACCGTGCAACCAGCACAGCAACCGCGCTGTCGGCGTGTCGGCGCGATACAGACGTGCGTGCAGCGTGGCACCATCACCCGCAGCAACTTCCACGAGGTCGGGTTCGGCCAGGCCTGCGTCCTCCCAGCCGCTCAGCGGTCCGACGGCCACCACGGCACGCTCCCATGTCTCATCCTCGTACACGACGACCTGCGTCGGTGTGCGAGCCCCCGACCGCAACGCAGCGAGGCGGTTCCCCTGCCATGACAGTTGCCCGTGCACACCACGAGCGACCTCGTGGACCGCGCGGCTGTCGACATCGACGACGCACAATCTCCCGAACCCACCCTCGTTCCTGGTGAACGCGACGCGCTGCGAGTCGGGGGACACGGCGAACGACCGCTGCCCCATCCCCCAACTGGGACCGCCGTGTTCGAACGGCTCGTCGACGAGCGGCGCCCCGCCGAGCCACACGTTGAGGAATCCCGAATCGTCACGCAGGCACACGTCGAGGCCCTTGGGCTGGTACCGAAGCTGTTGGATCGAGGCCGCGCCGCATTCGTCGACGACACCCGATGTGCCGAACGTCGCACGCTGCACACGTGACGAATCCCATGGCATGTCGGGCACGTTCCATGCCTGCCACGACGCACCCGCACCGTCAGGAGTGGCGCACGGGTCGAACACGAAGTCGGCGCTGCCGTCGTCGAGGCGAACCGTCGATCCATCGCGAAGCATCGCCACCCACACCTCGGCCTCGTCGACCACGTACAACACCCGGCTGCCGTCGGCCGTCACGGCGGGTGCCGCCGCGGCTCGATCGGGCCCGTGAGTCGTCAGCCGGCGCACGCCACCACCGCGCAACGGTTGGGCCCACAGGTCACCGTCGACGGCCACATAGATCACCGCAGACCCGTCGGCGGCCCAACACCAGCACCCGCCACCGAAGCCGCGACCCGGACGCGGCGGCGGGAACGACGTCAGCTGGCGCACCGGCGAGCCGTCGAGCGAGTCGATCATCAATGCCGCAGACCCGGCCGCGGCCATGGCGTACACGAGACATCCGCCGCCCGGATCGAGGCGGGGCTCGGTGAGATCTCGTGAGACGATGCACCGCTCCACCGCAATCGTCATGGCGTCGGACTGTACCCGCAATTCATTCAGTGGACAGCCCGGGAACCGGTCTGGCATTCTCGCCCCCGACCGATACCGAAGGAGGTGCCCAATGTTGACTTGCAGAATCGCCAGATTGCTCGACGCGGCGGCGCGCCCCGCCGGCATCGGCTCTCGCACGGCCTGACGCACCGCTTCACCGCGCGTCGCAGTCCAAGGCTCCCTGCCCACTCGAGCGCGCTTCCGCGCGCCGAATCTCAGCTCACCCCATCACACATCCAAGGAGAAACCCATGTGGTCCAACCATCACCACGTCACCCATCGCCTGGTCACCGACCGGCAGGATCGCCTGCGTCTGGTCAGCCAGCGAACACGTCTGCTGCACGATGTCAGACGCGACCGGCGACAACAGCACATCAAGACGTAATCCAGAGGGCGTAGCCCGTCCACCGACCCGACACAGTACGGTGGACGGGCGATGACCTCTGATCAAGCCCCACAGCAGCCGGATCGCAACCTCGCACTCGAACTCGTGCGAGTTACTGAGTCAGCGGCCCTTTCGGCCTCGCGCTGGGTCGGCCGGGGCGACAAGAACGGCGCGGACAAGGCGGCGGTCGACGCGATGCGCACCGTGCTGTCGACCGTGCCGATGGACGGCATCGTCGTGATCGGCGAAGGCGAGAAAGACGAAGCGCCGATGCTGTTCAACGGTGAACGTGTCGGCGACGGCACGGCACCGATGACCGATGTTGCTGTTGACCCGATCGACGGAACAACCCTGACCGCCTACGGCCGCGCCAACGCGATCGCCGTCATCGCTGTCAGCGAGCGCGGCACGATGTTCGATCCCGGCCCGTGCGTGTACATGCACAAGATCGCCGTCGGCCCCGAGGCCGCCGGCTCGATCGACATCACGGCGACCCCCACCCAGAACCTGCGCTGGATCGCCAAGGCCAAGGGAGAGTCCGTGCGCGACCTCACCGTGGTGATCCTCGACCGCGATCGCCACACCAGCCTGATCGCCGAAGTACGCGCCAGCGGTGCCCGCGTCAAGCTGATCACCGACGGCGACATCTTCGGTGCGATCGCAACCGGCTGGCCCGACGCCGGCGTCGACGTGCTGCTCGGCACCGGCGGAACCCCCGAAGGCGTGACCGCCGCCGCCGCATTGAAGTGCATGGGAGGCGAGATCCAGGGCCTGCTCGCACCTCGCGACGAAGCCGAACGTCAGATGGCAATCGACCTCGGCTACGACCTCTCGGCTGTTCTGACCACCGACGATCTCGTCAAGGGCGACAACTGCTTCTTCGCGGCGACCGGCATCACCGATGGCGAGTTGCTGCGCGGTGTGCGCTACGAGCACCTCGGGGCCCGAACGCAGAGCCTGGTCATGCGCTCCAAGAGCGGCACCGTCCGCCTGATCGACGCCCGGCACCGCATCGACAAGCTGTCGAAGTTCGCCGCCGTCGACTATGCCTGATTTCTTTGGGCCGAGTTTCTTTGGGCCGAGTTTCTTCGGGCCTGATCAGTCACGCTGAACCAAGCTGGAGAGCCGTCGGGCAAGCCCTCGCGGCGTCACGCTCGATGCGGTCACCATCGCCTTGTACAGCGCACCCGGCACGGACAACGCGCGACCCTTGGCGACATCGCGCAGCCCGGCCTCGGCCACCTCGTCGGCCGACAACCAGGCCATCGATGGGTACTGCGCCGTATATGAATCAGCGTTGCTGACGCTCTGGAACTCGGTGCGTGTCAGCCCCGGGCACAGCGCCGTGACGTGCACGCCGGTGCCACGCACCTCCTCGTGCAGACTCTCGGTCAGCGAGGTCACGTACGCCTTGGTGGCCGCGTAGACGGCAAGCTTCGGGGCCGGCTGGAAGCTGGCGACGCTGCTGACGTTGAGCAGATATCCGCGCCGGCGCGGCACCATCACACCGAGCGCGGCACGGCTGATCCTGGTCAGCGCAGCGATGTTGAGGGCGATCTCGTCGCCGAGCCGGTCGGGGTCGAGCGTGTGGAACTCCCCGGACGTGCCGAACCCGGCGTTGTTGACGACCAAGTCGACGGTTCCGTCGTCGATGCGGCG
>JAYVOI010000129.1:0-5208 GCA_043758005.1 Ilumatobacteraceae bacterium | reverse complement strand
ACCGGCACACCGAGATCGTTGCCGACTCGGCGCAACGTCTCCCCGAGGATCGCGGGGTACAGCGCCGCCGGCATCTCGTCTTGCACGTGCGTCTCGTGCCGGCCGTGGGCAGCGATCAGCGCCTGGTCGTCGAGCGCCAGACCGTTTCGCGTGGCCCATGGCCGGAGCGCGTTGGAGATGCCGGTCTCCCAGTCGATCAGGGTGCCGTAGCAGTCGAAGCTCATCGCCTCGAAGCGATCGAAGTCGCTCATCTCTTGCCCCTTCCGTGTGCGTTGTAGACCTTGGTTCGCGCTTGCTCCGAGCGTTGCCGCACCCAACATCCGTCGAGATGATCGTTCACCAGTCCCATCGCCTGCATGAACGCGTAGACCGTGGTGGGACCGACGAACGACCAGCCGCGCTTCTTCAGGTCCTTGGAGATCGCTGTCGAGGTGGGCGTCAACGCGTGGAACTCCGTCGGCGGGCCCTCGAATGTCGCGTGCGGCCACATGTACTGGGCGATCGAGCCGAACTCGTCGATCAGTTCCAGGGCGCGCGATGCGTTGTTGATGGTTGATCGGATCTTGCCTTGGTGGCGCACGATGCCGGCGTCGCCGAGCAGGCGGTCGACGTCGTGTTCGTCGAAATCGGCCACCAGGCGAGGGTCGAAACCGGCGAACGCGGCGCGGAAGTTTTCGCGCTTGCGCAAGATGGTGAGCCACGACAGACCAGACTGGAACCCTTCGAGGCAGAGCTTCTCGAACAGGCGATGGTCATCGGCAACGCCGAACCCCCACTCCGTGTCGTGGTAGGCGACGTAGTCGGGCGTCGATGCGCCCCAACTGCAGCGCACTCGGTTGTCGTCGCCTCTGACCAAGTCCATCACGGTCGACATCGTGGCAGCCTTCGCCCGCCGGAGTCGACACCTACGATGCGACTCATGACACTGCCGCCCTCCTACCGCGACCTTCCCAAGGTCAATGACCTGCCAGCCAGCTGGGGGCTGCTGGGGTCCGGAGGGCCCGACTACTTCGGGTGCCTGAACTTGATGACGCCGGAGAAGTTGGTTGCAGCGGCACAACTCGTGACTCGGGGAGCGGTGTTCGCCCTCAACTGGTCGGCCGACCTGCCCGACCCGCCGATGTTCGGCAGGTTGAAGCACACCCACGAGGTGATCGACCGGGCGACCGGGCACGACGACGTGTTGCACGGATGGAACACGCAATCGTCGTCGCAATGGGACGGGTTCCGTCACGTGAAGAACGTGCCCAACGGGTTCTACGACGGCATTCCCGACGCAGACCACGGTGTCGATCACTGGGCTCGTCGCGGCATCGCTGGTCGGGCGGTGCTGTGCGACGTCGGCCGGTGGCGCGCCGCCCAAGGACGGCCGCTGCAGTACGACCAGTCCGACGTGATCGAGCCCGGCGAGATCATGGCCACGCTCGAGTCGCAGCGCTCGCCGCTGGAGGTTGGCGACGTGTTGCTGATGCGCACCGGTTGGACGGAGTGGTACGAGACGACCGACGATGCCATGCGCGCCACCGTTGCGGACCGTGCCGCGCTGCGAGCGCCAGGTTTGCCGTCGGGTGAGCGCACCGCGGAGTTCTTGTGGGACCTGCACATCGCGGCGATCGGTGCCGACAACCCCGGTGTCGAAGTGTGGCCGCAGGGCACCGGCCAGAACGCCGAGCACGTCGCCGAGCTCAAGGCCAATCATCCCGAGCGCCTGCACGAGGTGTTCGCCCACTCGTTGCTGTTGCCGATGCTCGGCATCCCGCTGGGTGAGCTGTTCGACCTGTCGGCACTCGCCGCCGACTGCGCCGCCGACGGGCGGTACGCGTGCCTGTTCGTGTCGGCTCCCCTCAACGTGCCGCACGGCGTGGCGACACCGCCGAATGCGCTGGCGATCAAGTAGCACGTCGACGATCTTGTAACGCTCGGCCCAGTTGGGAGACAGAGGGACATCGGTTCTCGGGCAACCGAACACCAACCCAACTGTCAAGGAGCTTTCCAATGAATCGACATCGCCTACTTGCGATCGGTGCTGCCGCTGTGGCGCTGTTCGCCATCGCCCCGTCACCGAGCGCCTCGGCCAAGAGCGCTCGCACCTTCCTGTCGAGCGTGCATGTCAACCCGGACCAGACGGCCACGTTTCCGCTGCGCCACGGCGTGACCACCGATGGACGCGACCTGTGGTTCGTGATCATCGACGCCAGCAACAGCAACGCCGCATCGCGTTTCGGCGTGAATCAGTCGAACAAGCTGCAGAACGTGCGCGGCACCACCGCAGTGATGAAGGTCACCGAGAGCAACGGCACGTGGGTGTTCCCCGCGACCGTCGACTTCGCGCCGGATCGCGTCGTGGTCGGTACGGCCGGCACCGGCTTCCCCCCGGTCGAGGTGCATGCCGGCTCCGTCGGCGAAGCCGGCTACACGCCATTGATCCAACTGCCTGACGGCACCGTGCTCAACGCGCCGCAGATCGCCAATGCCACCGGTCTGCACGACAAGGTCGTGCGCATCGACCGGGCGGCCGGCACCGTCGACCTGCAGTTGACCAACGGCTTCTCCCGCGGTGAGAAGGTGCTGTACGTCTCGACCGATGCAACGGTCGAGCTTGCCGCTGCGCTCGAAGGCGCAACACTGGCGCCCGCGCTCGCCGCGGCACCCAAGGTCGGCCAAGACGGAACCGACCAGGCACGCACGTCGCTGGCTGCGTTCATCAACGGCCCGACGGGCGCCGGCAACCCGCAACGGCAGGGCATCAACTCGGCGCTGCTCGGCGAGGGTGATCCGCTGAACGTACTGGCGTGGATGCCCAACCAAGGTCGCTACAGCCCGCTGTGGGACGTGTTCCTGACCGAGTGGGCGCCGGGCCGGACCCCGCGCCAGGTCACGCAGTTCGCCGACGTCGCCGACCTCGCCCAGGCGGGCGCGGTCACCAGCCCCGGTGGCGCCCCATGGGGCGCGGCCGGCGTGATCGTCAACTGCCCGATCGTCGCCCTCGTCTAGACCCATCGCTTGCGAGGGGGTTGCGGAGTCGCCGCGGCCCCCTCGTTCGCCTTCACCCCGAGGTAGCACCATGCCTGAGCTCTCCTTTGCCAACCTGGCCATCTGTCTGGCGGTCGCCTTCGGCTCGCGCCTCGTGCTCGGTCTCGTACCGCGCGTGCGGCTGCCGGGCGAGGTCGTCGAGATCGTGCTCGGGATCGTGCTGGGGCCGGCCGTGATCGGCTGGGTCGAGGTCGACGAGCCGGTGAAGATCCTCGCCCTCGTCGGCCTGGCGTTCACCTTGTTCCTCGCCGGTCTCGAGCTCGATCTGTCGCGGCTGCGCGGCCCGCTGTTGCGGGTTGCCGCCGCGGCGATGGCGATGTCGGCGTGCCTGGCGATCGTCGTTGCGATCGCGCTGGCCGCTGCCGGCCTGATCGACGATGCCCGGCTGGTAGCGGTGGCACTGTGCGCGACCTCGCTGGGGCTCGTGGTGCCGGTCACCAAGCAGGGTGGGTTCGAGCATCGTCAACTGGGCCAGTTGGTGATCGCCGGAGCCACGCTCGGCGATTTCGGGGCGATCATCGCCCTCTCGCTGTTGTTCTCGCGCGACGCGGCGACCGCGTCGACGCGGTTCACCCTGCTCGGTGTCTTCGTCGCGCTGATTGCCTTGGTCTTCTGGGCGATTCGCGCCGGCACACGACGGATGCGGATCAGCGACGTCGTCGCCCGCCTGGCCGACACCACCGCACAGATCAGGATCCGAGGCGTCGTGTTGCTCATCATCGCGTTCGCCCTCCTGGCCGAACGCACCGGGTTGGAGACGATCCTCGGGTGCTTCGTGGCGGGCGCGGTGATCGGTACCATCGATCGCGATGCTGCCCTCAACCATCCACAGTTCCGCGTGAAGCTCGACGCCATCGGCTTCGGGTTCCTCGTGCCGGTCTTCTTCGTCAGTGCCGGCATCCGCTTCGACCTCCACGCGCTCCTCGACGATCCGTCGACGCTGGCACTCGTGCCGCTCTTCCTCGTTGCCCTGCTGGTCGTGCGCGGCCTGCCCGCGTGGTTGTACCGCAGTCAACTGGAGTCGCGACGTGATGTCGTAGTCGCCGGACTGCTGCAAGCGACCTCACTGCCCTTCATCGTCACCGCGACGATGATCGGCGTCGAGGTCGGGGCCCTCACCGCGGCGGTCGCTGCAGCGTTTGTCGGGGCCGGATTGCTCTCGGCGATGATCTTCCCGTTGGTCGCGCTCACGTTGGCCGGGCGTAACGAACTCGAATCTGCCAACACTGCAGTCGCATGACCACCTTGCTGCCCATCGCCGACCTCGACACCTTCGTGTCGACCAGAAACTCGCTGCATCGCGTCGCCGAGCACGTCGTCGCCAAGGCACGGTACGTCGACGATCGCGAGATTCGCCTGACCGCGTACCCGGGCGGGTTCGCCACCCCGCTGCTCACCGGCGACACGCGTGTGCGCGTCGAGGGCGATGAGTTGGTGGTCGATGGGCCCGAGGAGCCACGTCGCTCGGCGTTGACGACGATCGCCGCAGCAGCGGCCTTCGTGGGGATCGAGCCCGGGTTCCCAACCGAGTTGTACGAGCCGGCGACGACGTTCGATCCCGACCAGCCACTGGAACTGGACCGGGCGGCGGCCGAGGCGCTGGCAGCGTGGTACGGCTTCACAGCCGACGCCCTCGATCAGTTCGCCGCGGAGATCCCCGAGGCCATTCCCTCGACCCGCATCCTGTGGCCCGAGCACTTCGACCAAGCGTTCTACACCGAGGACACCGATGAAGCCCGGCGCGCCAACTACGGAGCATCACCCGGCGACGACGGTCACCCCGAGCCGTACCTTTACGTCGGTCCGTGGGGTGAGACGGCTGCCAACGAGTTCTGGAACGCGGCGCACTTCAACGGCGCCGTGCTCGCTCTGTCGGAACTGGTCGTCGCCTCCGACCCGACGAACACCGCATTGCACTTCCTCCGAACCGGTCGCACCCTGCTCGCCCCTGCGGGGTGATACGACCCGTTTCGCGCACAACGCAGGCAGCGGCGTTACGTTCGGATCCTCGCGAGGGAGGCGATCATGTCGATCAAGGTGTGCATTGCGGGGACGACAGGGTGGACGGGCAGCGTGTGGGCACGCCACCTGCTGGAGTCGCCAGAATTCGAGGTGGTCGGAGCGATCGCCCGACAGACCGCTGGGCGCGACCTCGGCGAGGTGTTGGGCCTCGCC
>JAYVOI010000128.1:0-5220 GCA_043758005.1 Ilumatobacteraceae bacterium | reverse complement strand
AGCACGACTGGCGCGCCGCAGGCCGCGCACGCCGACGGCCCCGGCACCGATCAGCGGACCACGCCCGCCGAGTCTCGCCGGGATGATTCGCGCGCTCTCGCTGAACGACAGTTGCGCATGTTCGTCGAGCGTCTCCTGGGCCGAGTTGAAGAACGTCGCCCCGAACCCCATCGCGACGGACCCGCCCACGACAGCCAGATCGATGTCGAGCATGTTGCACGCGGTTGCCACCGCCCTGCCGACGAGGCGACCGGTGCGTTGCATGATCTCGTAGGTCGGCTCGGAGTACGACCGGCCCGTGATTGCCTCGATCGCCGGACCCGACGCTTCGGCATCGAGGCAGCCCCGTGAGCCGCACAGGCACCGACGGCCATTGGGCTCGACCAGGATGTGTCCGATGCTGCCGGCGTTGCCCGTGGCACCATCGAGGAGTTGGCCGTTCAACACGATCCCGCCTTCGACGGTGGTGGAGACGACCATCGCCAAGAAGTTCTGTCGACCGTGCGCGGCACCCAGCCATCCTTCGGCCAGCGCCAGCGCCCTGGCTCCGAGGTCGCCGTACACGTTGAGACTGGTCGCCGTGGCCAACTTCGACCGCAATGGGAACGATCGCCACGCGTTGATGTGGGTGGGCGACACGGCGACGACGTCGGGCCGCACCGGCCCGGCGCAGCCGACGCCGACGGCGACCGGTCGAGCGTTGTGGTGCGTCTTGGCTCGCTCGAGTTGCGGCTGCACGATGGCGTTCAGCGCGGCGAACAGAGCGTCGGCGTTCAACCCGAAGTCGATGTCGATGTCTTCGCGATCGAGCAGGTCGCCCTTCATCGTCATCAGTCCGGTCGCCAACTTGGCATCACCGATGTCGATCGCCAGGACGACGTCGCGTGTCTCACTCATCAGGCCGTCTACCGTACCGGCGCGAGCGCGATGCGACGAACCCGCGCCCGGCCGCGACGGCGTTCGGCTCAGCCGACTCGGCGGGCCGTCTCGATGAGGTTGATCTCGTAGAGGACCATGTCAAGCGCGTCGGCGCTGACCATGGCCGAGTGGCGTTGCGGATGCTCGGCCGTGATGCAACTGGCCAGCGGCGTGAGCAACGTCCACGGCGTCGGATGGCAGAACTGCACAACGCTGTACCGCTCGCCGGTGAACCCCGGCGCAGCAACGACCCGGTGAACCCCGGTGGGCAGCACGCCGTTGGTCATTCGCTCGAGCATCATCCCGGTGTTGATGATCACCTGTCCCTCCGGGGCGACGGCATCGACCCAACGATCGCCGACCTTGACCTGCAGCCCGGGCGCCGTGGCGCGGGGCAGGGCCGTGATGAGGTTGATGTCTCCGTGCTCGCCCGCCCAGACGTGAGTGCCGCCGGGTGACTCGGTCATCGGTGGGTACCGAATGGCTCGGGTCAACGTTGCCCCGTTGCGGGTCATCTCGTCGAAAAGTGACGCATGGCACCCGATTGCCTCGGCGATCACCCGCAAGAACCGGCGCTGGATGTCTTCGATGCGGTCGTGGAACAGGTTCAACAGCTTCTCGCACCCTGGAATGGCTGCTTCGGGCAGCACCTGCGTGCCGTACCGATGGGGGTAGCGCGCTCGCAATGGATGGCCGGCCGGCAGCTCCCTGCCCCAGTTGAGCATCTCTTTCCAATCGGGCACGTCGCTCGACGCTGCGGTCTCCACCAACAGACCTGTATACCCCGTCTGACCATGGCTTTCAGGCGCGACGAAGCCCTGCTTGACCTCCTGGGGCATCGAGAAGAACTCGGCCAGCATGCCGTACGCGCTGTCGAGCAGATCCTCCGACAGGTCGTGGCGCGTGGACACGAAGCCGGTGGCCAGACTGCGGCGAACGCCATCGACGACCGCCGCTCGTTGGGCGGACGTGCCGCGCTCGAACGCGAGCAGATCGACATCGAGAATGTCATCCATCGCTCGAGTCTAGGTCGCCACATTCCCCCAGGTAGAGCGACGATTTCTTGGCGATGATCGAAACCTCGGTAACACTTGCAGCGTGTCAAATTTGTGGTGTACGCCTTTTCCACGATGAGCGAACTCGAAGATGTCACGGTCGTTGCGACGGTTGACTCTCTGTTTCGCGCGCATTATGGACGCCTCGTGCGGGCACTCACCCTTGCGTGTGGCGATCACGAGATCGCCGCCGACGCCGTGCAAGAAGCCTTCGTGAAAGCCCACTTGCACTGGCGGCGGATTCAGCAGTACGACGATCCCGTCGGTTGGATCCGTCGAGTCGCGATCAATCGACTGCGCGACGACCATCGCCGGCAGAGCCGCAAGGGCGTTGCATTGCAACGCCTGGCCGGCGAGCCGCAGGTCGAGTCCGTCGAGCAGCACGGCTTCGATTCCGATCTCCCGACACTCCTCGGCCAACTGCCGAAGCAGCAACGCATTGCCATGGCGCTGTTCTATGTCGACGAGCTGTCGATCGCAGAAGTGGCCGTCGCCCTCAAGGTGAGCGAGGGCGCCGTCAAGTCGTATCTACATCAGGGCCGCGCTCGCCTTCGCAGCGTGGTAGCAAGCGGGGAGGAGGTGCATTCGGATGAGTGAGTTCCACGATCCCGAGCTGCGCCAGCAATTGGGTCGCCTCAGCGGCCCGTATCCGGATGACAACGTTGCGTTCGCCGCATGGCAGCGCCGAGTTGGCCAGGCCCGACGCCGTCGGGCGGTGGCGTGGACCGCCGGTTCGGCCATGTCGTTGATCCTCGGCACGGTGGCAGTCGCCGCGGTGCAGAACCCCGGCCGGCACACGCTGGTGCCCGGCAAGTCGTCCGAGACCAGTTCCGAATTCACCCTCAGCGTTCCGACCACGCAGGACGACGAGTCGTCGAGCACCGAGTCGAGCGAACCCGAGACCACTGCACCGGCCGCGCCGGCAATCGCCACCACGCCCAGCAGCGAGGTCGAAGCCGAGTCGTCGTTGCCCGAGCCCGAAGGCACCGACGCAGCGGGCGATCAGCCCGGCACGTCGACGAAGAAGGGTCACAGCGGCTCTGGTACCGCGGTCCCGGCAAACGGAACCCAGGCAGCCACGCAGACCTTCGCCGGTGCCGGCGGCAGCATCACCGTCCGTCAAGACGGCGACCGGCTGACGGTCGTCGCGGTCAATCCCACCGGCGGCTTCCACGCCAACGAGGACAAGCAGTCGGGTAGCCGCGTGCAGGTCACGTTCAAGTCGGACAACCACCAGACGCAGATCTCCGTCAAGCTGTCCGACGGTGTGATGAAGCCCAGCGTGGACGAAAATGGAGACGCGCACCAGGACTCTGGTCCCGTGGACACCTCGGGCGACGGGCACGGCGACGGCGAGACCAAGGCCGACAGCAGGAGCGACTGACGTCGCTGCGACGTCACGATCAAAACCATCTGCCCAGGCGGAACGTGTCAGCTGTGTTACGAGCGACCAGGAGGGTCTTCATGAAGCTCAACCAACGCAATCGAGTAGTGGTCACCGCCGCATTCTCCGGAGCGCTCGTCCTGGGTGCTGCCGGCTTGGCCGCCGCTGCCACCGGTGCCGACCCCATCCAGCGAGTGCGGGCCGAGCAGCTCAACCAGGCCGGCGACGACACCACGACCACGGCGAGCACTCCGGCGCGGGCTGCAGAAACCACCGTGGCTGCCACCACGTTGGCGCCCGCCGTCACGCCGGCGCCCATCCCAGCCGCGGTGACACCAGCCGCCGCCCCGGCGCCCGCCGCCTTGGTGCCCGACCCGACGCTCGCCGATGCGACCAGTTCATCGGTCGAAGATGACGCCAACGACGATGACGCAAACGAAACCGAAGCCGACGATGCAGACGACGATGACGCCAACGAGGACAACAGCGGTCCAGGCAGCGCCAACAGCGGTCAGGGCAACCAGGACGACGACCACGGCAATGGCGGCGACGACGACGGTGGCGGCGACGACTGAGTCGATCTGCTGAAATAGTCAGTCGGTGAAGACCGACTGGAATCCCGTGCTGCGTGCCGAGTTCGACAAGCCGTACTGGAAGGAACTGCAACGGTTTGTGGCGGGCGAGCGAGCCCGCCACACCGTTTTTCCCCCAGACGACCAGGTCTTCGCCGCACTGCACCTGACGCCGTACGAGAGCACCCGGGTCGTGTTGCTCGGCCAGGATCCATACCACGGGCCTCGCCAGGCGCACGGCCTGTGCTTTTCGGTGCAGGACGGCGTGCCACTGCCGCCATCACTGGTCAACATCTACACCGAACTGCGCAACGACCTCGGCATCGAGACGCCGAAGCACGGCAATCTCGAGTCGTGGGCCCGCCAGGGCGTGCTGATGCTCAACACCAGCCTCACGGTTCGGTCGGGGGCCGCGGCGTCGCACCAGGGCAAGGGCTGGGAGACCTTCACCGACGAGGTGTTGCGTACCGTCAACGGCAAGCCGCACCGCGTCGTGTTCATCCTGTGGGGTGCGCACGCCCGCAAGAAGAAGGCCCTGATCGACACGGCTCGGCACACCGTCATCGAGTCCGCACACCCGTCGCCGCTCAGCGCCTACAACGGGTTCTTCGGCAGCTTGCCGTTCAGCCGCACCAACGACGCCTTGGAAGCCGCCGCCCTGGTCCCCGTCGACTGGCGCCTTCCACCGTGACGGCTCAGCCCGCGGGGCTCGGGTAGTTGCCCGGAGCCTCGCCGGGTGGCGGTGAGGTGTAGATCGATACGGCGCCCGTTGGGTCGAACATCTTGTCGGCGGTCGGCCACTCCCCGGGAAGGTAGCGCTGCCCACCGTCGACGAACTGGTACATGCCGACGCCGTCCTTGCGGATCTCGTCGGGGCCGGTCGCGGTGGGGTCCCACCAGATGGCCGTGGCGTCGTCGACGCCGGAGTGGTCAGTCTTGTTGGCGGCCCAATAGCCCTTGTCGCCGTACGACAGGAACGGCTGGCTGATCGCCAATCCGTCGGACGTGCCGGGCAGGGCAAACGCAGCGTTGCGGAACGTCTCGGGCGTGAGGTTCGGACCAACCGCCTGCACGACGGCGAAGAACAGCGCGGGGTTCGGTTGGATGACGCCGATGGTTCCGTCAGCGGGCGGATCGACTCCCGTGAACCACTTGTAGATGAAGAACGGCCCGATCTGGTCGGTCGGTGTGCGGGCGGCAAGTTGCGTCACGCCGAAGGCGTGCTTCCACTGCTCCTGGTCGTACGTTCGGGCGAACGCGGAGACGTCGACCAGTGTGCTGGCGGCCACGA
>JAYVOI010000127.1:0-12130 GCA_043758005.1 Ilumatobacteraceae bacterium | reverse complement strand
GCCGGTCCAGTGAGCCCGCATCAGGTCGATGTATTCGGCGAGTCGCTCGATGCGTGTGCCGGGAGAGTCCATCGGAATTCCGAGACCGTCGTATTCGGTTGCGGTCCAACCGGCACCGAGGCCGACCTCGAGCCGACCGCCCGACAGCATGTCGAGCGTCGCCATCTCCTTGGCCAGCACGACCGGATGATGGAAGTCGCAGGCGAACACCCGGCACCCGACCCGCAACGTGGTGGTGACCGCCGCTGCCATGGCAATCGCTGTCAGCGGGGCGACGTCGATCGGGCGATGGCTCATCTCGGTGGCGATGAGGCCGGGCCCGAAGTAGTGGTCCGACGTGAACAGCGTCGAGAAGCCGAGTTGCTCTGCGCGGTGCACGGTGTCGAACCACTCGGTGGCCGAGGTCGCCTCGAATGCCTGGAGTCCGAATCGGAATGGTCGGGTTGGCATGGCGCTCACCTCTCTGGTCGGGCCAGTTCGTCGGCCGGTACGAATCGTGGCAGTGCTTGGCCGGTGTTGGCAGTGACGCCGCCATCGACAGGAAGGGCGACGCCGGTGATGAACGACGCAGCGGGTGATGCGAGGAAGACGATCGCCTCGGCGACCTCCGACGCCGCGGCCCAACGCTGCATCGGCACGACGCGGCGCAGCAACTCGTAGCGGTCCGGGTGGTTCTCGGCCAGGAAGTCGGTCATGCCCGTCAGGGTCGGTCCGGGGCACACGGCATTCACCCGAATCCGGTCGGCGGCGACGTCGATGGCGACGCAGCGAACCAGGTTGATCGCCCCGGCCTTGGCGGCGGCGTACGGCCAGCGGACCGGCTCGCCGGCGAGACCGGTGTTGCTGGCGGTGACGACGATCGCGCCCCCACCGGCGCGCCGCATGGCGGGCACGGCGTGGCGCATCCCGAACACCACCGAGCGGAGGTTGACATCGAGCGACCGCTCCCAGATCTCCAGGTCGATCGTGTCGATCTCGCCGGAGGCGCGAACACCGGCGTTGAAGACCGCCACATCGAGCCGGCCGTAGGCCTCCTCGGCTCGCCGCACCATTGCCTCGTTGTCGGCGTCGGAGGCTGCATCGGCCACCATGGTGGTCACCCGGTCGATGCCGTCGAGCGCCGACAATGCATCGGCACTGAGGTCAGTCGCCACAACGGATGCTCCCCGGCCGAGCAGCGCGTGCACCGTGGCCAGACCGATGCCGGATGCAGCTCCCGTCACGACCGCAACGGGGCTCCATTGGTCGCTCATCGTCTTCATCTTGTCGCACCGCACGACCCCGCCACCTACGCTGACGAATCGTGCAGTTCGGAGCAGTGTTCCCCACGACCGAGATCGGCAATGACCCCGCAGTGGTCCGCGACTTCGCGCAGGCCGTCGAGGGCCTCGGTTACGTCAGGCTCACCGCCTACGACCACGTGCTGGGGGCGAGCCACGCCGATCGCGAGCCGCCGTTGACAGGCCCCTACACCGAGCATGACCCGTTCCACGAGCCGATGGTGCTGTTCGGCTACCTCGCCGGGCTGACAGCGACGATCGAGCTGGCCACCGGCGTGATGATCCTGCCGCAGCGGCAGGCGGTGCTGGTGGCCAAGCAGGCGGCAGAGGTCGACCTGTTGTCCGGGGGACGGTTGGTGCTCGGTGTCGGGACCGGATGGAACCATGTCGAGTACGGCGCGCTGGGCACGTCGTTCGCGACGCGCGCCAGGCGGATGGAGGAACAGGTCGGCGTGTTGCGGGCCTTGTGGACCGATGACCTGGTCGACTTCGACGGGGATTTTCACCACATCGATCGCGCCGCGCTGGTACCTCGCCCACCGCGACCGATTCCGGTGTGGTTCGGCGGCTCGAAGGAAGGGTCGTTGCGTCGGGCGGCGCGGATCGGCGACGGGTACATCTTCGGCCGTAGCGGCCCGTCGGTGATCGACGCCCTCGCCACACTGCACACGATGCTGGCCGAGCAGGGTCGCGATCCAGCCACGTTCGGAGTCGAGATGCTCCTCGACTACGCACTCGGCCCCGAGGTGTGGCACGAGCATGCCGATGCGTTCGAACAGGCCGGTGGCACGATCGTGTCGATGCGTGCGATGAGCACGGGGGCGGCATACATGAAGGTTCCAGTTCCCGACTTCACCTCGCCCCAACAGCACATCGAAGCACTCGAGATCTTCATGCGCGAGATGAGTGGGCGGTGACGCGGCGGCTGATCTCCTTGGCTGCTGCGACCGTGCTCGACCTCGCACCACCGGCTGCCGTCGACGTGGCAGCCGAGGCCGGCTTCGGCGGAGTCGGAATCTGGTTCGACACCGACACGTGGACGCCCGCCGTTGCCCGCGCGGTCTCGACACGACTCGCCGACACTGGGCTGGTGGCGCTCGACATCGAGCCCGTCATCTTCGGTCGCGGACCCGACCATGGCGAGGCGATGATCGATGCAGCCGCGGCAATCGGGGCGCGAAACGTGCTCGTTGCCAGCGGGCCGGCCGAGCGTTCGGAGGTCGTGGAGCGCTTCGCTGCCCTGTGCGTTCGGGCTTCCGGTACCGACATCACACTGGTTCTGGAGTTCTTGCCGATCTTCTCGATCAGCTCGCTTGCCGCGGCGCTGGGTGTGGTCGCAGAGGCCGGCTACGCCAATGGCGCGGTGCTGGTCGATTCGTTGCACCTCGCCCGCTCCGGCGGCACGCCCGACGATCTGCTCGGCGTCGATCCGCATCTGCTCCCGTACCTGCAGATCGCCGATGCGCTCCCGGAGCCCGTTGATCCGTCGCTCGCGGGACTGCGCGAGGAAGCGTTGCACGGCCGGTTGCTGCCGGGCCACGGTGGTCTTCCGTTGGCAGCCCTGGTGGCTGCCGTCCCCGACGTGCCGTTGTCGGTCGAGATGCGCTCGCGCCAGCTGGTGCTCGATTTCCCCGACCCGCTGCAACGAGCGATCGCCGTGCTGGCCGCGACGGAGTCGCTGTCGGAAGGACCGACTTCGATCGAGATCTAGATGGCGCGAACCGGGTCGCGGCCGTCCCAGTCGACCGCAGCGTCTCGGACCTTGCTGTAGAGCCGCAGCACGCTGTCGGCGGGCTCGTAGATCTCCAACAGATGACCCAGCTCAGCGCGTGCGTCGTAGAATACGAATTGCAAGCCACTGGGCGTCGTCGCATGCATCACACATCGCATCCCCAGTGCGTCGAGCCTGGCCCGCTCGTCGGGCAGTGACTCGACGAACGTGGCCACGTGGTGGATGCCGGGGTGCGCGCTGACCAGGCGATGCAGCGACGCCGGGCTGCAGTCGCCGAGCTGCACCAACTCGATCTGCATGTGACCCCACTGGCCGTATGCGGACGAGTGGTTGAAGATCGCCGGCCCGTCGTCGTGGGTCGCATCGAACGGCGGATGGTGGCGGATGAAGAACGGCCCGGCCCCGAACCGGTCGGCGAACGATGCGGCCGCCCGCTCGACATCTGCAACCGCATATGCGATCTGCACGGGCACGCCGAGCGCGTCGGTCGGTTCAGCCACGGTCGTTCTGCCGGCGAGCTTCGGCCAGCACGGCGCGCATCTGGGCGGCGCAATGGGCGACGTGGTCGGCTCCGACCGGCGCATTCTGCTGGCAGACCTCGAGCGACCACGGCGCCGACACGCCCATCCGCAGCAACATGGCGACGAACTCGACGACGTGCATCTCGCCCTCGCCCGGAGCGATGCGGTTCTGCAGGCAGTCCTGCTTGTAGTCGTCGACTTGTGGCGCCATCGGACCATCGTTGATCTGGATCGCCATCACCTTGTCGGCGGGGATCGCCTCGATCATCGCGGCATCATCGGCTCCGCGGCGGTGGTGCCAGATGTCGACACACACCCCGCCGTTCGCCCGATCGGCGACGCCGACGATGGACATCGCATCGGCTGCCGTGCGCACATTGGTGAAGGGCAAGAACTCGAGCCCGACCTTCAGGTCGTAGTCGGCCGCACGATCGCAGATCATTCCGAACCGCTCGATCGCTTCCGGCGACGGCTGGTCGTACGGCCCGATGACCTGGAGGTACCGGCTACCGATCTGGTCGGCGAGCTGCCAGGCGAGGTCGAGGAATCGCTGCGTGCGTTGGCCGCCCGTGCCGTCGACGTCCCAGATCGGGATCGCCTCGATCTCGGCCAGCACCACGCCATGACCGTCGAGCAGATACTGCAAGCGGGCCAAGGTCATCCCTTCGCCGAGCTGACGTTCCCAATCCCCGACGTACAGCCCGATCCCGGCGATGCCCGCCGCGGCGACCGCGGCGATGCGGTCTTCGATCGGGTAGTGGCGAGCCAGGGTGAAATGGCTCATCACCAGATCATCGACTCCGAGATCCTGGGCGCTACGTTCGGATGCCACGGACACAGTCTCGCACGCGGCAAGGAGAGCAACCATGGGGTCACGACTCGAAGGCAAGATTGCCGTCATCACCGGTGCGGCCAGCGGTATCGGCGAGGCCACAGCGATCAGATTCGTCGAGGAGGGTGCGCGTGTCATCGCCTGCGACATACAGGTCGAGACGGGCCGCGCGGTCGCTGCGCGGCTCGGCGACTCGGCGCGGTTCATCGAAGCCGATGTCACCGACGAAGCGCAAGTGGCCGCCGCGGTGAACCTGGCCATGACCACCTGGGGTCGGTTGGATTGCATGTTCAACAACGCCGGGGTGGTCGGTGCGGTCGGGCCGATCGCCGACACGTCAGGGGAAGCGTGGGGCCGCACGATCGCAGTACTGCTGCACTCGGTCTTCTACGGGACCAAACACGCAGCACGGGTGATGATCCCGGTGCGATCTGGCGTGATCTTGTCGACCACCAGCATTGCCGGGGTCATCGGTGGCCTCGGGCCGCACGCCTACACCACGGCGAAGCATGCAGTGATCGGCCTGACCAAGTCGGCTGCGAGCGAGCTGAACCAGCACGGGATCAGGGTCAACGCGATCGCCCCCGGCACCATCCCGACCGCGCTGACTGCGTCGCTGATGGGTGATCCGAGCAACCTCGCTGCGGTTGCGGAGCACGCCAAGAACACCAACGGGCTGGGAGTCGCCAGCGACCCGATGGACATCGCCAACGCGGCGTTGTACCTGGCCAGTGACGAGGCCCGGCTCGTCAGCGGCCACACCTTGGTGGTCGACGCCGGGCGCAGCATCAACGGAGGCTCGGCTCGGTTCGTCAACGCCGCCCCGGCCATGCTCAGCGAAGCCGGGCGCACCGACTGATCACCTTTCAGCGAGAGCGCATGGCTGGCTAATATCCTTGGAAGTCAAAGTAACTTCCGGTGACGATCCACGCAGGCACCGGAAAGGAAGGGAACCGACATGGTCTACCGACCGTCCCGAGGAGACGCACCACCCCGCTTCGGTGCAGGTGCCCGTCATCAACCACACCCCGGCGGCACGGTCAGCGCCGACGAGTACCGCGACCCGATGCGCTACGAGATGGAACGCGAGACCGCGCTTCGTACTTCCTGGATGATCGCCGGGCATTCGTCAGAGATGCCCAACGAGAACGACTGGATCACCTACGAGGGCCACGGTGAGACCATCGTGATCACCCGTCAACGTGACGGAGGTGTCGCTGCCTTCCACAACGTCTGTCAACACCGCGGGGCCCGACTGACGAAGTCCGACACGTCGGGCTGCCAGCGGCGGTTCAGCTGCCCATGGCACGGTTGGGTGTACGACACCACCGGTGATCTCGTCGGGGTGCCCGAGCGCGAAGACTTCGATCCCGCTTTGCTCGATGGCTTGCGGTCGCCGCAGGTCGCGGTCGAGGAATGGGGTGGGTTCGTCTGGATGAACCTCGCCGGGCCCGATGCCGCGCCGCCGCTTCAGGAGTGGATCGGTCGCGACATCGTCGAGGATCTCGGCAAGTTCCGGATGGAAGACATGGTCCTCCACGAGAAGTGGACCGTCGAGGTGCCTACCAACTACAAGTGCATCGTCGACGGCTTCAACGAGGTGTACCACGCCACCGAGTTGCATCATGTGCCGGGCGAGTTCACCAAGTCGGCGCGCGATACCCAGTTCGTGCTGACCGGTCCCAACTCGATGATGTTCGTCCCTCGGCATCAGCACCGCGAGGCACTGGACGAGACCGGCGATCATCAGCAGTACAGCATCTGCCACTACGTGATCTTCCCGAACACGGTGTTCAACAACAACCCCGAGCACATCCAGGTGTTCCAGCCGATCCCCATCGGCGTCGATCGCACCAAATTCATCTGTTGGGAGCTCGTGTACCACGCCGACGGCGAGAACGATCCCGACTTCGCCGACTACTGGGAACGCACGATGACGCACTGGACGCACCTCAAAGATGTCGTTGCCGAAGACCTGTTCGTGTTCGCCGAGCTCGACGCCACCCGGCACTCGATGGCGTACAGCATGAACCGCTTCTCCACGAAGGAGTGCAAGCCCGTCGCCTATCACGAGACGATGAACCTCGCAGTCCGGGGCCGCAGCCCGATGGAGCGTTGGAACGACTACCCGGCCGGCGGTGGCGAGTGATCCTCGTCGCCGGATGGCTGGAGTTCACCTCGCAGGCCGACCGCGACGCTGTGGTCGCGGCCGGGCGCGACGTGCAGCAATCCACGCGCGATGACGAGCCCGGCTGCGTGGCGTACTCGTTTGCCGCGGACTCCGGCGTGCCGACACGGGTCCAGGTCTACGAGGCGTGGGCCGACACGGAATCGCTCGCGGCCCACTTCGTGCATCCCAACTACCTGGCGATGCGCGAGGTCCTTCGTGGCGTCGAGCGGGCCGGTTCGTCGATCGCCAAGTATCGCTGCGACCTCAGCGAACCGATCTACGACGACCAGCGCCAACCCCGCGCCGACTTCTTCACCGCCCCGTAACCCACCCCTGGTCGGGCGCGATTCCGGTACTGGCAATACCGGAATCGACCCCGGTGGACATGGTCGGGCGAGCTGTGAGTAGATGCAGTACCGGAATCGCGCCCGACTGGGGGGGCGCGGGACGGGAGTCAGCGGGCGAGGTAGCCGCCGTCGACGGCGAGGGCGTGGCCGACGGTGAACGTCGACTCGTCGCTGCACAGCCACATCGCCGCCTTGGCGATCTCGTCGGTCCGACCGAGGCGACCGATCAGGCTGAGGCGGGAGACGACGTCTGCCACGTCGCGGCCGCGTTGCTCCATCGCGTTGCGCAGCATCGGGGTGTCGATCGCGCCCGGGCAGATCGCGTTGATGCGGATGCCGTCGCCCGCGTAGTCGATCGCAGCGCTGCGGGTCAGCCCGATCACTCCGTGCTTGCTGGCGGTGTACGCCGATTGGTGCGGCTGCGGGCGGAACGAGTTGGTCGAGCCGATGTTGACGATTGCGCCACCTTTCCCACCACGCACCATTGCCCGGATCTCGTACTTCATGCTGAGGAAGATCGAGCGCAGGTTGATGGCGATGATGCGGTCGAACGTGAACACATCGAGGTCGGCGAGCCGCTCGGTCTCGCCTTCGATCGCCGCCATGTTGACGGCGCAGTCG
Source organism: Ilumatobacteraceae bacterium (assembly GCA_043758005.1). Lineage (GTDB taxonomy): Bacteria > Actinomycetota > Acidimicrobiia > Acidimicrobiales > Ilumatobacteraceae > JAENVT01. The sequence continues at coordinate 4,627 of JAYVOI010000127.1, read as the reverse complement.
AGCGCGCCGAATTCGGTGAGGGCTCTTTGTACCAGGGCCTCGGTCGATGCCGCGTCGGCGACGTCGACGCGCTGGAACACGGCCGTGCCGCCGGCCGCGCAGATGTCGTCGGCGACGGTGCCGCCGGCGTCGGAGATGTCGCCCACGACGACCCGCGCGCCTGCCTCGGCGAAGGCCTGCGCGGTGGTCATTCCCATGCCGCCGCTGCCTCCAGTGACGATGACCGACTTTCCGGTGAAGTTCGACATGGCTACTCCTTGCCGCCGCGGGAGCGCGGCTGTAGCAGACTGTTGTACGGGCCGACCGTTGGAGGCAAACCGATGGCAGAAGACTTCGAGGACGTCAGTGTGTTCGTCCTCTCATCCGAGCGTGAGCTGACGTTGCTGGCCAAGCAGACCGAGTGCGTGTTCATGTGGGCCACGAGCGAGGGCGATGCCGTCGGCGTGATCATGAACTACGTGTTCCATGACGGCAAGTTCTGGCTCACAGGGAGTGGGCAGCGCAAACGCTTCGCGGCCCTGGCGCGCCGGCCGCGCGCCGCCGTCGCCATCACCAGCCGTGGCACCGACATCGGCGTCAGCCAGAGCGTCACGTACAAGGGACCGGTCGTGCTCCACGAGGACGAGGAGACCAAGGCGTGGTTCTATCCGGCGTTGGCGGCGCGAGTGCGTCCCGACAACACCGAACAGCAAGCAGGATTCACCAAGTTCCTCGACTCGCCGCGGCGAATCGTGATCGAGCTGATCCCGGAGGCGCGCATCGGGTTCGACGCCGAGAACATGTTCGCCGGGACCGACGCCGGGCCGACCCGGACCAAGGTCTGATGCAGGGTCCTCGGCGATCGGCGTGCGCTACGAGCGCTCACTGATCACGACGCATTCGAAGTGGCCGAGGCCACTCGCGTCACCCTGGCGGACACGCACGAAGCTCTCCGCCCAGGCGTGGTCGAACTCGAACGCGCGCCCCGCCGAGTCGACGATCTGGGTGGGGTGCGACACGTCCCAGACCTCGCCCTCTTGGTGATAGTCGCCGCGGTAGACGCCCTGGCCGAGACCGTCGTCGAAGCCTCCGAAGTACCCGCCGCCTTGGCAGTAGACCCATCCGAGATCCTCGACCTCGTACGAGCGAACCGCGCCGTCCGCATCGGTCAGCTGGAACGTACCGGACCGCAAGCGGCGGCCGCCGTCGTAGAACTGCAGGTCGTGGGAGATCGATTCCACGGCGATCGAGCGATCGCCGACCATGATGGCGCCCTTGCCGGCGGCAGCACGTGGGCGAGGGTCGGCGAAGTAGTACCCACCGTGGTCGGGCATGCGGAACAGCATCCACTGGCGCAGCCCGGGCAGTCGGCGTGGGGCACCCGACGGCGCGCCGGCGCGGGCCCCGCCGCGCCCGGGTTGGTATCCCCACGAGTGATTGCGGAAGAACGATGCGCTCGTCAGTTCGACGCGATGGTCGCCGATGCGAACCCAGCCACTGCACTCCCCGGTGACCTCGTAGGTCGCCCGCTCACTGATCAATCGGCCGTCGATGCGAGTGGTCTCGATGGGGTCGAGATGCGGGCCGGCGGTCGTGCGACAGACCACGTCGAGGGCGATGCCATGGTCGCCGAGCACGTCGTTCTCCTCCAGGGTCAACCGCAGCGCGCGCATCGGTTCTGGTAGCTCGATCCGCAGCGGCCCGACGCCGAGGTGGTCCATGTTCGGACGCAGTCGCCGCGACAGGCGAACGTTGTACTGCTTGCCATCGTGGCGGAGGCAGATGAAGCCATCGAGCACGTCGTTGTTCTGGTAGAGCCGCACGTTCGACGTCAGGCACACGGTCCCGTCGGCGTCGCAGCACGTCACGTAGTGGCCGTCGTTCCACTGTGGATCACTGCCTGCCACCGCGGCAAATGTGTTGGTGAACTGGTGGAAGGGGTACTCGTCCATCCCCAACAGCATCCGACGCCTCCTACATTGCTCGGCCCTTCGGCGCAGCGTAGAGTCCGTCGTCGTTGTCGGCACCACCCGCTGGCACAGCCTTGGGGGTTCATACATGCTTGGCGATCGCTGGATCACAGACACCGTTCCGACGACGCGGTTCCCGAACTACACACGGGGCAACGCCGGTGAAGTGCTGGCCGACCCGGTCAGCCCGCTCGGCTGGTCGTTCTGTTGCGAGCCGGGCATGGTGGTCGGCTGCGTCGACGGGTTCGAGGCGATGGGCGTGTTCGACCGCAGCGAGTACGGCACGCCACCCGAGACGTTCGGCATGTTCGGTGGGTACTTCTACAACTCGCTGACCCAGGCACGCCTGTTCGGCGTGCGGTCCGGCGCCGGCTGGCAAGCCATCGACAACGCCTACTTCGACAACACCCAACAGATCCCGCCCTACGTCGAAGAGCCGTGGCACATCTCGCCGCGACACAGCGAGAAGCTGGCCAACACGATGGGCTGGATCATGTCGACCGACTCGGTGCCGGAGATCGATCTGCAGAAGTACGAGGCCAAGGCGTGCCGCGACAGCCGGCCAGACCTCTCGACGCAGTCCGATGCGCAGCTGGTCGCCCGCGCTCGCATGTTGCAGCGGCACATGCGGGCGATGTTCTCGCAAGTCGTGTGGGCGTCGCTCGGCGGCAGCGTCGGCCCGGCAGTCCTCACCGCACTGACCGGTGAGATCGACCCGACAGCGACGACCAAGTTGATCTCCGGCGTCGGTGATGTCGACTCGGCACAGATCGCCGGTCGGATGTTCAAGCTGTCACGGCTGGTTCGCAACTCGGCGACGCTGACGGCCGAGTTCGACCAGGGCTGCGCCGGGTTGCTCGGTCGCCTGCAGGGCTCGACCGACCCCGACGTGTCGGCGTTTCTCGGCGAGGTCGCTGATTTCACGTACGAGCACGGCAGCCGCGGGCCGAACGAGTACGACATCTACTCGTGGAGCTACGAGACCAAGCCCGACCTGGTGCTGTCGTCGGTCGAGCGCCTGCGCCATGCGGACGACGATGCCGACCCGGTTCGCGGCGAGGCGTCCGGTGCATCAGAGCGCGAACGGCTGACGGAGCACTTCCGCACGCTCTTCGCCGGCAATCCCGAAGCGCTCGGCACCTTCAACGCGGCCTTGCATTCGGCCAGCGTCTTCATGGTCGCCCGCGAGCGTTGCAAGTGCAACAACATCCGCACGATTGCCGAAGTGCGGATGTGCTTCTACGAGCTCGGCCAGCGGATGGTCGATGCCGGCCACCTCGCTCATCAGCGACAGATCTGCATGCTGCTGGCCGACGAGGTCGACGCCTTCATGGCCGACCCCGCGGCGTTCACCGGGCTGCTGGCCCAACGTGAGGTCGACTACCTGTCGCTCTACGACCTCGAGCCGCCGTACATCGTCGACAAGGTCGCCCCGCCGCTGTCGCAGTGGCAGCGCAAGAGCGAGATGACGATTCTGCAGGTCAAGGTCGGCGACGTGCTGCAGGGCGTGGCCGGGTCTCCTGGCGTGGCCACAGGCATCGCCCGCGTGCTGCTCGACCTCTCGGATCCATTCCGCCTCGAGATCGACGACATCTTGATCGCACCCCAGACCGACCCGGCGTGGACGCCACTGTTCCTCAGCGCCGGCGCGGTCATCACCAACGTCGGTGCCGTCGGCACCCATGCAGTCATCGTCAGCCGCGAGCTGGGGATCCCGTGCGTGCCGTCGATCCCCGACGCCACCCGACGAATTCCCGACGGCGCCACGATCACGGTCGACGGCAGCAAGGGCACCGTCACCATCATCGCTCTGCCATGACCGACCCCGCGTACCTCGCGGGGTTGTTGTCGCTCGAAGGCCGGGTCGCCCTGGTCACCGGGGGAGCGACGGGCATCGGGGAGGGGATCGGGCGCGTGCTCGCGGCGGCCGGAGCGCGGGTCACGATCGCCGACATCAACCTTGCTGGGGCGAAGCGGGTCGCTGCCGAGATCGACGGATCGGCGGTCGAGCTCGACGTGACCGACATCGTGGCTGCGGCCGACGTGATCGCGGCGATCGAGGGCATCGACATCCTCGTCAACAACGCCGGAACCTTTCTCGAGGCAGGCAGCATCCTCGATCAATCGGTCGAATCCTGGCGGCGGTCCATCGACGTCAACTTCGTCGGGGTGTTCAACTGCTCGAAGGCGGCCGCGCAGTCGATGGTCGCCGGCGCTCGGCGCGGCTCGATCGTCAACATCTCCTCCGTCGACGGATTGCTGCCGTGCCTCGGCACCGGCTACGACTCGGCCAAGGCAGCGGTCATGCACTTCACCCGTTCGCTCGCGGTCGACCTGGCGCCGCACGGGATCCGGGTCAACGACGTCGCACCGGGGAACGTTCCCGTGCCGACGCTCGACAGGATCCACTCCGGAGAACTGCCACCGCTCTGGCCGACCGATTCCTCGAGATCGGGGCTGATGGGCCCACTGATGCGGCAGCGATCGGCCAACATCCCGCTCGGTCGCAAGGGGACGCCCGCCGATATCGCTCACGCCGTGTTGTACCTCTGCTCGCCGATGGCCGACTACGTCACCGGGCACTCGCTGGTCGTCGACGGTGGCTGGACGCTGATCTGAGCTGGGTCTCGGCATACCATGACCGCCGTAGGGATTTTCTTTGACGTGAAAGGAAATTG
>JAYVOI010000126.1:0-5252 GCA_043758005.1 Ilumatobacteraceae bacterium | reverse complement strand
GGCCGATCGGGTACGCCGTCCAAAAGCCGACGCCGGTCTCTGTCGCGGTCAGGTTGACCACGACGGCGACCGCATCGACGGGTACCCCCGCTGCGCTGACGTCGACGCGCTCGACCGACTGGCCGCCGACACCGAACCCGCGGTCCCTCGTGTCGAGCACCCGGAAGGCGCCGCCGGCGCGGGTCACCAGGCGACCGCTGGACGCCGGGGAGGTGACCGGCACATAGGCGCCGGAGACGTCGACCACGACGTTCATCGGCCGTTGCATGTACACGTCGACCGCACCACCGGCGCCGAGCTTGACGGTGACCATGTTGGCCATGACCTGACCGGCGCCGTCGAAGTTGACGTTCGAGGCCGTCGGGAGTGCCGTAGCCGCCGGGTACACGGTGATGAAGCCCGGCGCTGTCGTGTCGACACCGGTCACGTTCAAGACTGCGGCAGTGGCGTTGTTGGGGACGCCGGCACGGCCGGCGACCTGCACGCGGACGACGCTGTCGGAGATCGCGGTGAAGCCGAACGCGCCCTCCGCGGGACGCGTGTCGGCCAATCGGGCCGGGGCAACTGCCTGGTACGCCGAGGAGCCGGCAATCACTCCCGCAGCCTGGACAGCCGGCAGTCCGGCCCCGAGACTTGGGACAGCCACGTGACCTGCCGTCACGAGGAGTGTCAAGGCGAACGCCTTGGGTCCGAAAAATCTCATTGTTACACCCTACCGACGATCATCCGACAGGGGAAGGGTCCTAGAAGTAGATGATTCGTTCGGCCCGTTTCTCGGCCTCGTCGAGATCGTCGGTGTAGGCGCCCGTCGACAGGTACTTCCATCCAGCATCACTGACGATGAACACGATCACACCGTCGGTGATCTCGCTGGCGACCTTGGCGGCGCCGGCCATCGCCGCACCGGAGGAAATACCGGCGAAGACACCACATTCGGTGACCAGGCGGCGGGTCCACTCCAGGCTCTCGCGAGGGCGCACGACCCGCTTGCGGTCGAGCAGATCGAACCCGTACCACTGGTCGAACACCGGTGGGATGTAGCCGTCCTCGAGGTTGCGCAGTCCCTCGACGCGCTCCCCCAGCGGCGGTTCGATGGCGATCACCTTGATGGCCGGGTTCTGCTCCTTCAAGTACCGACCCGTGCCCATCAACGTGCCACTGGTGCCCAGTCCGGCGACGAAGTGGGTGATCTCCGGGCAATCTCGCCAGATCTCGGGCCCGGTGCCCTCGTAGTGCGCCAGCGGGTTGGCGTCGTTGCCGTACTGGTACAAGAAGCACCACTGCGGGTTGGCCGCTGCCATCTCCTGGGCGCGACGCACGGCGCCGTTGCTGCCCTCTTCACCAGGGGTCAAGATGACCTCGGCGCCGAACACCTCCAGCATCTGACGACGTTCGATCGACACGCTCGAGGGCATGAGGATCTTGATCGGGTACCCCTTCAACTGGGCGATCGCCGCCAGTGCAATGCCGGTGTTGCCGCTCGACGGCTCGAGGATCGTCTGCCCGGGCTGCAGTTGACCGCTCTTTTCGGCATGCTCGATCATCGACTTGGCGATGCGGTCCTTGACCGAGCCGAACGGGTTCTGGCCCTCCAGCTTGGCGATGATGCGCACGTCGGGATTCGGCGAGAGTTTGCTGACATCGACCATCGGTGTGTTGCCGATCATGTCGAGCACACTGTTGAACGGAACCATCACCATCCCCAACATCACGCGGCGGATCACCTATTCCGATGAACCTGATCAATCCTGTCGGGATTCTATCTCAGCCCACCGCGACCCGCTCCTCGGTGATGGCGCCGTCGACGATGCGATAGCTCCGCGTCTCGGGGGCGTCACGCTTCAAGCTGACGATCACGTAGTGCCATCCCGGGTCGGGCGCCTGGTCGACGTCGGTCGGGCTGGGATAGGGCTCGCTGTGGGTGTGACTGTGGAACACACCGATGATCTCCAGGCCGTCGTCTTCGGCCGCCCGCTCCGCACGCAGCAGTTCCCTGCCTGGGATCGCGTAGATCCGCGCCGATGCCGCTTCGTTCGTGCACGCAACGAACCGATGGACCGAACCGCCACGGCCGACCAGCAGTCCACAGGCCTCCAACGGGTAGCCGTCGTAGGCATGACCGATCATCTCGGCGAAGGCGCGGTTCGGGAAGGCGAGCATCGGCCGAAGGGTAGCGAGGCGGTCGTCGACGAGGCGACCGCTACCCTCAACCGCCATGCCGCCTTCCCGTCCGACCTCGGACGACCGCAAGATCATCGCCAGCAACCGCAAGGCGCGACATGACTACTCGATCCTCGACACGATCGAGACGGGCATCGTGCTGCAGGGCAGCGAGGTCAAGAGCCTGCGACTCGGCCATCTCCAGATGGCCGATGCCTACGCACGCGTGATCAACGGGGCCATCTGGCTCGACGGCATCCACATCCCGCCGTACCAGTTCGCCCACGGCATCGGAGCGCACGATCCCGATCGGCCACGCAAGCTGCTGCTGCACGGACGCGAGATCGAGCGCATCGCCGCCGAGGTGGCCCAGGAACGGCTGGCCCTGGTGCCCCTGTCGTTCTACTTCAAGGGGGGAAGGGTCAAGGTCGAGCTGGCACTGGCCAGGGGCCGCACGAAGGGCGACAAGCGCAATGCCATGGCCGAACGTGACGCAAAACTCGACATGCAGCGGGCCATGGGTCGACAGGCGAAAGGTCGCACCGACTGACCCTTCGGTCTACGGGGTGATCACTTGCAGGGTCGCCTCGGCGTGCAGTTTGACCATTGCCGCCGTGACGTCGTCGTTGCCCGGCAGTTCGACGATGAACGCGGTCCCGCCCTTGATCGTGTGGTTGATGTACTGCGTGAAGGTGCCCGTGCATCCGCCGGTGCAGGGAGTCGACGCCGCCGACAACCCGACCAGCTCGGCGAACTGGGTGGGGATCTCGCGGTGCGCTCCGCCTGGAGACACCCGATTGGCGTCCTGGTGCCAGAACACCGTGATGTACGGCTTGATCTCGCCGACGAACTGCTCCAACGCCTGTGTTTCGGGCTGATCGTCCGGCGCCTCGCCCGAGTACTCGCCGTCTGGGGTGGTCTTCGGGATGTACGTCCAGTTGTACGAGACGTTGCGGTTGAGGTCGACACCGTTGGCGTTGTAGCGAATGTCGGCGGCCTGGCCATCGGGATTGATGCTGTCGATGATCCACAGATCGATGCCCTTCGGCGTCGGCATGGTGCGGATCATCTGGGTGATGCCGTAGCCCTTCGCCTCGTTGCCGTGGATCACGCCGATCAACAGCACCGGACGACCACCGGGTGTGCCCATGCGATACGCAGTGATGTCGCGACCCTGCACCGATTGCCCGATCACGCGTGTCTCGATGATCGTCGGCGTCGGCGCGATCGTGGTGCTCGTCGTCGGCGCTTCCGTGGTCGTCGCGGCCTGCGTGGTCGCGGTCGCTCGGGTAATCGTCGGCGCCCCGGTCGTGGTGGTCACCTCGGCCGTCGCGGTCGATGTCGCCCCAGTTGACGTCGCCGCGGTCGTTGCTGACTGGCTCGACGTCGAGTCCGAACTGCACGACTGCACCAGCAACGCGCCGAACAGAACGGCGCACGATGCACGGCGATTCACGATGCTGCGGCGATCAGTTGAGCGTGATCACCACGCCGCGGTCCCCGTACGGGATCCGCTTGCGCTTGACGATGCCGCCGACCTTGGCCAGGAACTTGGTGATCTTGCACATGAAGCCGTACTTGGCCTTGATCTTGGTGCGGATCCCTTCGAGCTGCGGACCGGTGACCAAGACCGCCGTGGCCTCGGTCGACGAGGTGCCGGGCTTCACCCGACCACGAGAGTCGGACGGCTGCACGATGACCTTCGACGTGTGCGCAAGCCGCTTGGCCTTGCCCGATCCGGACGAGGTCCAAAACCCGATCTTGCCGTCGTCGATCGCCGCGGCCCACACGGGCGTGGTGATCGGCGTGCCGTCGCGCTTGAACGTGGTGAGTGCAAGGTACTTCTCATCAGCAAGACTCATGCCGGTCAGGCTAACCGTCGGGTCCGTCGAGTAGGTCCCGACCGGGCAGGGCCAACACACGCAGTGCGCCGGCCAGCGACCGAAAGGTCAGCGGCGGGCGAAGGTCGGTCGGCTCACCATCGAGGGCGATCGCCAACGTCGGCTCGTCTGTCCTCAGCATCAGGGTCTCGCCGACTCGACGCTCGGTCTGCGCAGCCGCGTGGATGCCGCCGACCCTCGTCGTGATGGCGTTGGCCACCAACCTCCACCGGCTCGTCGTGGCGATCACGTAGACGCCCAGCCGATGATCGGTCAGCGATGTGCGTTGCCCCACCCGCTCACCGCGCTCGTCGAACAGACCGTTGCCCACGAACAGGAAGGGGGTGTCGATCGTGACTGGCGGTGATCCATCGACGATGAGCTGCAGGTGATGCACGGGCAGGCGACGCAAGGTGCGAACGATCGCCACCGGCGCGGCCCTGACCTTGCCCCAGCCGCGTCGCTCGCGGAGATCGTCGCGCTCGGTGACCATCGCCGGATAGACACCGATCGACGCGTTGTTGACGAAGATCTTGCCGTTCACCTCTCCGACGTCGACCGGGACGACTTCGGCCTCCGCCAGGAACCGGACGGCCGCAGCCAGGTCGGGAGTCATGCCGAGATCCTTGGCGAAGTGGTTGAACGTGCCCATCGGCAACACGCCCAGCACCATGCCATCGGCGACGGCGACCTCTGCCGCGCCACTGATGGTGCCGTCACCTCCCACCACGACGACCGCGTCGACACCGCGCTTCCATGCCGCACGCATCACCTCCGGCAACCGTTCCGGCTCGATGCTCTCGACCGTGGCGTCGACACCCACCGCGCCGAACGCCTCGGTGATGTCACGGACCTGCTGCTCGGGCTCGCCCACCGACCCGGCAGCGTCGTTGATGAACACGTGGTAGGTGCGACTCACGCCAGGACCGTACCGCCCGCCCTCCGCCGCCAACCATCATGCCGTGAGCCGGATGTCGCGCCGCTCGCGCGATCGGGCTCACACCTCGGGGTTCTCCGGCGCCCCGTGAGCCGGATGTCGCGGCGATCGCGCGATCGGGCTCACAGCCTGCGAGAGAGGGTCGTTGCCGGTAGGGTGGTCGGACGATCAATCACGGGGCTGACAGGTTTCGACATCAGTTTCTGTGGGCGAGCGTGCGACCCGAGTTGCTCAGACTCGCTAAACGGGGCAAAAAATAGAATTGCCAACGAGCA
>JAYVOI010000125.1:0-5260 GCA_043758005.1 Ilumatobacteraceae bacterium | reverse complement strand
GGCCGCCGCCGACGCGATCGAACACGAGTATCGACGCGATCGCCTCGGCCTGCTGGCGTACTACGGCGGCTGGGAGGCCGACGTGATCAACACGGAGGTCATCGATCGCGACGTGCTCGCCGCGCTCGAAGAGCTCGACGAAGAAGACGAAGCACCAGCACAGCACGAACAGGAGAACCCGTGACCGACACCGTTGTCAGCTCAGCCACCCGTGAGGTGGTGATCGGATTCGAACGGCCCTTCGTGATGATCGGCGAGAAGATCAACCCGACCGGGCGAAAGCTGCTGGCCGAAGAGATGAAGAACGGCGACTACAGCCGGGTGGAGGTCGACGCGCTCGCCCAGGTCGCCGCCGGCTGCCAGATGCTCGACGTCAACGCCGGAATCCCGCTGGCCGACGAACCGGCGATGTTGGCGAGGGCGATCACACTCGTGCAATCCATCACCGACGTGCCGTTGTCGATCGATTCCTCGATCATCGCCGCACTCGAAGCCGGGCTTGCGGTCTACCAGGGCAAGCCGTTGGTCAACTCCGTCACCGGCGAGGAAGAAGTGCTCGAGCGGGTCATGCCGTTGGTCGCCAAGTACGGCGCCGCGGTGGTCGCGATCTCCAACGACGAGACCGGCATCTCGATGGATCCCGATGTTCGGTTTGCCGTCGCCAAGCGGATCGTCGAGCGCGCTGCCGACTTTGGGATTCCCGCATCCGACGTGATCGTCGACCCGCTGGTCATGCCGATCGGCGCGCTCGGCCAAGCCGGGCAACACGCCTTTCAACTGATCCGTCGCCTGCGCGACGAGTTGAAGGTCAACACGATCTGCGGCGCGTCGAACGTCAGCTTCGGGTTGCCCAACCGCCATCAGGTCACCGGCACCTTTCTGGCCATGGCGATCGGCGCCGGGATGACGTCGGCGATCATGAACCCGATGCACCCCGAAGTGAAGGCGGCAGTCATGGCCGCCGACGTGCTGGCCGGTCAGGACAAGGACTGCGCGGCGTGGATCAAGGCCAACCGGGCGCCGACGGCTGCCTCGGACGAGCGAGAGGGGCGACGTCGCCGTCGCAGCGAATAGCAACGATGCCCCGAATCGTTTTCACTCCCTCCGGCCTGACCGGCGAGGTCGACACCGGCACTACGGTGTTGGCCGCGGCGCGCCAATTGGGAGTCGATCTCGATTCGGTCTGCGGTGGTCGAGGCATCTGCGGTCGCTGCCAGATCGAGCCATCGACCGGATCGTTCGCCAAGTGGGCCATCGACAGCCAGCCCACCGCCCTGTCGGACTGGTCGGCCGTCGAGGTCGACTACGAGACGAAAGGCAACGCCCGCCGGCCCCTTCGCGAGGGTCGCCGCCTGGGCTGCGCCGCCACCGTGCTGGCCGACTCAGTCATCTCCGTGCCGTCCGAGAGCCAGGTGCACAAGCAGGTCGTGCGCAAGTCGGTCGACCTCACCGGGCTGGTGATCGATCCACAGTTCACCCTCTTCAACGTCGACGTGCCGAAGGCGGTGCTGGGGGACTCCGAGTCGGTCACCGAACTGATCGGCGAGGCCGTCGCTCGTACCCACGGTGTGACCGTGCAGACATGGAGCACCACCGTGTTGCGCACCGCCCACAAGGCCGCGGCGAACGATCACGGCTCGGTCACCATCGCTGTCGACCGTGATGGTGTCGCGGTCGCGATCTGGCCGGGCTTCGTCGACACGGCGCTCGGTGTCGCGATCGACGTCGGCTCGACGACCGTGGCCGGTCATCTGTGCGACCTGTCGACCGGCGAGGTGCTGGCCACGTCGGGGATGATGAACCCGCAGATCCGCTTCGGCGAAGATCTGATGAGCCGCGTGTCGTACGTGATGATGAACCCGGGCGGCGACAAGGAACTGACGGCCTGCATCCGCACCGCGCTCGGAGAGCTGATCGCCGACCTGCTGCGGCAGGCCGATTCGCCCGCCGACGAGCTGCTCGACATCGTCATCGTCGGCAACCCGATCATGCACCACATCGTGCTGGGCATCGATCCCACTCCGCTCGGTCAGGCGCCGTTCACGCTCGCCACTGCGGAGGCCGTTCGCACCACGGCGCTCGACCTCGGTCTCGGCTTCCCGACTGCTCGTGCCTTCCTCGGTCCGTGCATCGCCGGCCACGTCGGCGCCGACACCACCGCGGCGATGCTGGCCGAAGGTCCCCACCGCGGCGACGACTGGCAGCTGCTGGTCGACGTCGGCACCAATGCCGAGATCGTGCTGGGGTGCACTGATCGACAGTTTGCCGCATCGAGTCCCACCGGCCCGGCGTTCGAGGGAGCCCAGATCTCGTGCGGCCAGCGCGCGACCGCAGGCGCCATCGAGCGCGTGCGCATCGACCGAGCCACACTGGTGCCGCGCTTCAAGGTCATCGGTAGCGACCTGTGGAGTGACGACCCCGGATTCGCCGCGGCGACCGAGGACCTCACGATCAGCGGGGTCTGCGGATCCGGGATCATCGAAGTGATCGGAGAGATGTTCCTCTCCGGTGTGATCGATGCTGAGGGCGTCGTGCGCGGCGAGATGGCCGGCACCTGCGAGCACATCGTCGCCGACGACCGCACCTTCCGATATGTCCTGCATCGCACCGCGGGCGTCGAGCTGTCGATCACGCAGAACGACGTTCGCGCGATCCAGCTCGCCAAGGCCGCGCTGCGCGCCGGCATCGATCTGTTGATGGGCCACGCCGGGGTCGAGTCGCTCGACGACATGCGCTTGGCCGGAGCATTCGGCGCCCACATCGATCCGCTCTACGCACTGGTGCTCGGCCTGGTCCCTGATGCACCCGTTGCCGCGGTCCGCTCGGTCGGCAACGCCGCCGGCGCAGGCGCGGTGCGAGCGCTGCTGTCGATGCAGGCCCGCGCCGAGCTCGAGGCCACGGCGCGCGCCGTCGTGAAGATCGAGACGGCGACCGAGCCACAGTTCCAGGCGCTGTTCGTGGCGGCCATGGCGTTCCCGCATGCCACCGCCCCGTCCCCGCATCTCGCCGCGGTCGTCACCTTGCCCGAGCGAACCTCATCCGTCGATGCCGCTGGGGGCCGTCGACGCCGCAGACAGGAGAACAGGTCATGAGTCCGACTGAAGCTGGCATCGACCACGGCGCCGAGGCCGGCACCGGCAGACGCAGCGGCGGACGCGCCGGGCGCCAGGCGCTGCGCGCCTCGCACGTCGTCGAAGCAGAGACGTACCTCACACGAACGATGAAGCCGTTCGAGATCGTCAGCGACGAAGGGCTCGAGATCATCGAGCGCAACGCCGAGACCATCCTGCAAGAGGTCGGTATCGAGATCCGCGACTACCCATCCGCGCTGCCCATCTTCGCTGCGGCTGGCGCCACGGTCGATGGAACCAGGGTTCGATTCCCCCGTGGGATGTGCCGGCAGATCGTGCAGGCAACGGCGCCGAGCCGATACGTCCAGCACGCCCGCAACCCAGCCCGCAACGTGCAGATCGGCGGCAACGCCACGGTGTTCGCACCGAACTACGGCTCCCCGTTCGTCCACGACGTCGAGAACGGACGCCGGTACGCGACCATCGAAGACTTCCGCAACTTCGTCAAACTCACCTATCAGTCGCACTTCCTCCATCACAGTGGCGGAACCGTGTGCGAGCCCGTCGACGTGCCGGTCAGCAAGCGTCACCTCGACATGGTGTTCACCCACCTCCGCTACAGCGACAAACCGTTCATGGGTTCTGTCACCGCGGCCAGCCGTGCCCAGGATTCGGTCGACATGGCGCGCATTGCCTTCGGCGGTGACCTCGCCGATCGCACCGTGATCACCAGCTTGATCAACGCCTCGTCTCCGTTGGTGTGGGACGGCACGATGCTCGGCGCAGCAGAGACCTACGCCCGCAACAACCAGGCCTGCATCATCACCCCGTTCATCCTCGCCGGGGCAATGGCGCCCACCACGTCTGCGGGCGTCGCCGCGCAGACGCTGGCGGAAGCGTTGGCCGGCATGGCGTTCACCCAGATGATCCGTCCAGGGGCACCGGTGATCTTCGGCTCGTTCGCCTCGTCGATGTCGATGCAAACCGGGGCACCGACGTTCGGGACCCCGGAGCCGGCCATCGTGCTGTACACGATCGCCGCGTTGGCTCGGCGCCTTGGCGTTCCGTTCCGTAGCGGCGGGTCGTTGTCAGCATCGAAGATCCCCGACGCGCAAGCCGCGTACGAAAGCGCCGCCACCCTGCTCCCGACGGTGCTCGCCGGCACCAACTTCGTGCTGCATGCCGCCGGCTGGCTCGAGGGCGGCCTGGCGATCGGCTACGAGAAGTTCATCATGGACGAGGACCAGTGCGGGATGATGGCCACGTTCGTCAAAGGCCTCGACCTGTCGGAGAACGGCCAGGCGATCGACGCCATCCGTGACCACGAACCCGGCCAGCACTTTCTCGGCACCGCACACACGTTCGCCAACTTCGAGACTGCGTTCTATCGCAGCAACGTCGCCGACAACAGCAGCTTCGAGCAGTGGACCGAGGACGGCGCGACCGACGCGCCGACCCGCGCCAACGCCATCTGGAAGAAGCGTCTCGGCGAGTACGAGATGCCCCCGATGGATGACGCCATCGCCGAAGAGTTGACCGAGTTCGTAGATCGCCGCAAACAGGAGTTGCCCGATGAGTTCGCATGACACCCGCCGCCGCCTGATCGAGAATGCGCGGTACGAGCTCGTTCCGTTGAAGTCGATGCACAGCCAGATACCGCACCTCCCCGCGGGGTGTTCTGTCTCGGTCACGTGCTCGCCGACGAAGGGGATCGAGCCGACCCTCGAGCTCAGCGCCGAGCTCAACGGCGCGGGCCATCACGCGGTGCCCCACATCGCGGCTCGCTTGGTCGAGGGTCTCGAGCACGTCGAGAAGATCGCCGCTCGGCTGAACGAACACGGCATCACCGAGATCTTCGTGGTCGGTGGCGATCCCGATCCTGTCGGCCCGTACGCCGACGGCCTCTCCCTGATGCGTGAACTCCTACCGCTGTGTCATACGGTGCGCGCCGTCGGCGTACCTGCCTACCCGGATCACCACTCCGTCATCGCCGACGATGTGCTCGACGAGGCACTGCTCGCCAAGCAGGCGCTGATCGCCGAGCTCGGCCTGCAGGGTTTCGCCAGCACACAGATGTGCTTCAAGGCCAAGACCATCGAGCAATGGCTGGTCGGTCAGCGTGCACGCGGCATGACGTTGCCGATCCATCTCGGCGTGCCGGGCGCCGTCGAGCGAACCAAGCTGATCAG